>DATMMV010000063.1:0-12154 GCA_035569635.1 Bacteroidia bacterium
GTTTTTATACCTCGAGTCGGTTTCGGTTGTCTTATTTTTTTTTTGCATAGAGAAATGGAACACGGATTGCTTATGTTAATAAGATTTATTTTTTGTGTTTGCGCATGAATCTGTGCTTATCTTATTTTTCAGTGTTCCCGAGGTCGGGACAGCGTTCCGTTTCAGTATTTTATTAAGCTGCCTTTAATCCACGAAACTGCTCGTTCTGCAATTTCTTTTTGGCGTAATTCGTACTCACCGTAAATTCTTTAGGCGGGGTTTTCTCCGAAGGAATTTCATACATCACATCCAGCATAATGGCTTCGCAAATGCCACGCAATCCGCGCGCGCCCAATTTATTTTCCATGGCTTTCTCCACAATCAAATCAAGTACTTCGTTTTCAAAATGTAATTCAACGCCATCTATTTTAAATAAACTCTGGTACTGCTTTATCAACGCGTTTTTCGGTTCGGTTAAAATACGGCGCAGGGTTTCCCTGTCTAAAGAATTCATGTAAGTTGTAATCGGCAAACGGCCAATCAACTCGGGTATCAATCCGAAAGTTTTTAAATCCTGCGGAATTAAATACTGCAATAAATTATTTCTCTCTACTTCATTGGCATTTTGCGAAGCACTGAAACCGATAGCCGATGTATTTAAACGGCGGGCAATTATTTTTTCAATCCCGTCAAAAGCGCCACCACAAACAAACAACACGTTTTTGGTATTTATCTGCACCATTTTTTGTTCGGGATGTTTACGCCCGCCCTGTGGCGGAACATTCACTATCGAACCCTCCAGTAATTTTAATAATCCCTGCTGCACGCCTTCACCCGATACATCGCGTGTAATCGAAGCGTTATCTCCTTTGCGCGCAATCTTATCAATCTCGTCAATGAAAACAATTCCGCGCTCGGTAGCAGGCACATCGTAATTAGCAGCCTGCAACAAACGGCTTAATACGCTTTCCACATCTTCGCCTACATAACCGGCTTCTGTTAATACGGTAGCATCGGCAATGCAAAAAGGTACGTTCAGTAATTTAGCAATTGTACGCGCCAGTAAAGTCTTACCTGTACCGGTTTCTCCGGCTAAAATAATATTCGATTTTTCTATTTCAATCTCTTCCTGGTTTATAGCGGGAGAAACATTGGCAATTCTTTTAAAATGATTATACACTGCAACACTCAATACTTTTTTTGCCTGATCCTGCCCGATAATATATTCGTCCAGGTATTTTTTAATGGCATCAGGCTTTAAAAGGGTAAGGGTTTGTTTGGCGGTTTCTTTATGAGTGGTTTCACTTTCGGCCGAAACAATTTTGTAGGCTTCCGATACGCAAACTTCGCAAATATGCCCGCTTTGCCCGGCAATAAGCATTTTAGCACTGCGTTTATCGCGTCCGCAAAAAGAGCATGTAATAATATTCTTAGCCATAGGGGGGGTATTTATTTAAAGAGCAAAGGTACAAAAAATAAGATTGTTTTTTACATAATGAAGACTAACTTTGGGAGAGTGAATAAGAGGTTAATTTTATCGGTTATTACGGCATTTTTACTGTCGGCTAACGTTTTTTGTCAGTACAGCGCAACAACTGTTAAAAACCTGCGCAACGATTTAAAATCCGCCGCCGATTCTTCAGTCGGAAAAATTTATCACAGGATTTTTACGGAATTTTACTCGCATTCCGCTTTCGATTCGGCAAAAACGGTGGCCCGGGAGGGAATGAATAAGGCTAAACAAATAAGCGACCGCAAATTTGAGTCGAATGCAATGATTTGGGAGGGAATGGTAGACTTTGAAAAAGGGAATTACGATGACGCATTAGCTATTTACATAAGTGCCTCAAAAATAAAAGAAGAAATAAAAGATTTAAAGGGAGAAGCTTCTTTGCTGCTGAACATGGCAGGAATTTATTACGAAAGAAACGCGCCGGAAAAAGCCATCGAAATTTATTTAAAGGCACTCGAAATAAAAATTAAACTGAAAGACAAGACAGGGCAGGCAAATATTTACATAAATCTTGGTAATGTAGCTGCGATTCAGAAAAAATTAAACGAGGCGGTAAAATTTTATGAAAAAGGCGAATCACTTGCCAAAGAAATGAAAGATTCTATTATTGTTGCGATTACTGACAGATGCCTGGCAAGTGTTTACCTGGAGCAGGATAAAATTGCCGAAGCGGAAAACCTGGCTTACTCGGCATATAAATACCTGCGTTTAAAAAGAGACCGCAATTATACCCGAACACTTATTTTATTGGGAAAAGTGCATTATAAAAGAGGAAATTATTATAAAAGCAAAGATTACCTGGAAGAAGCTTATTTTTTAAGTGTAAAAAATTCAACGCCCTTTCTTACCGAAGATGCCTGTGCGGAATTGATAAATACCTATAGTAAACTGAAACAGTTTGATAAATCGATTTTTTACCAAAAAAGATATACGCAAATAAACGACTCTTTGCAAAACGTAAAAATGGGCGAACAATTGGCGGACATGCAGATAAAATACGAAACTGAAAAAAAGCAAAAGGCCATTGAGCATTTGGAGCTTGAAAACAGCAAAAAAGAATTAGAGCTTACCAAAAAACGCAACCAGATTATAATAATCAGCGGAATATTTATTTGTATAATGGCGCTTTTCATTGTATTTAATATTTACAATAATGCGAAAAAACAGCACGAAATAAATTTGGTAAAACAGCAGCGTCAGAAAGAAATTATTGAAACCATAATTACCACCGAAGAAAAAGCGCGAAAAAAAATAGCGGCGGATTTGCACGACGGGCTCGGACAAATTTTGACTGCTGCAAAAATAAACCTGGCCAACTTGAATGAAGCCATGCCGAACGAAAAAGAAAAGTTACAACAGGTAACTGATCTGGTAAATTCGGCGCAATATGAATCGAAAAACATGGCACTTAACCTAATGCCCCTTACCTTAAAAGAAAACGGATTGGTAGAAAGTATCCGCCATGTTTGCACAAAATACAATAAACCCGAGGTGCAGGAAATTTCTTTCAACTCGTATAACATTCCCGATAAACTGGAACCTGTGGTAGAGATAAACACCTATCGTATTTGTCAGGAATTATTAAATAACGCGGTTAAGTATTCCAGGGCCCGCAATATATTTTTGCAATTGTTTTGCAGGGATGGGAAATTAATCATACAAATTGAGGATAACGGGATTGGATTTGATAAAGACAAAACAAAACAGGACAGTCTTGGTATGAATACATTGAAAGACCGCGTGGCGCTGCTTAAGGGTGAAATTGAGATAGATACAGCCCCTCAAAAAGGAACTAATATTTTTATTGAATTAAGCCTGCATTAATTACCTTTGGTACATGATTAAAATCATCATAGCCGACGACCACTCCATCATACGTGACGGGCTGAAAGCCATGCTTGAAAAAAACGATTTTTGTAAAATTGTAGGCGAAGCGGCTAATGGAGAAGAGTTGTTAAGATTATTAAAAGGAACTCCCTGTGATGTGGTTTGTACGGATATTTCAATGCCCGTAATGGATGGAGTAGAGGCCACTAAACAAATTATAAAAAATTTCCCGAAAACAAAAGTGATGTGCCTGAGCATGCACGAAGAAGCAGGGTTCATTAAAAAAATGATGGAGGCAGGCGCTGTAGGTTATGTTTTTAAAGATTCTACCAAAGATGAATTAAAAGAAGCCATACAAGCCGTGCACGGCGGAAAAAAATATTTTAACCAAAAATTATTCGATATTCTCCTGAATATGGAGAGTACGGGTAAAGAAGTAAGTGTGTTATCCTCGCGGGAGAAAGAAATTTTAAAACTCATTGCCGAGGAATACACCAATCCCGAAATTGCCGAAAAACTTTTTTTAAGCGTACGCACGGTAGATACCCATCGCCAGAACCTGATACAAAAACTGGATGTTAAAAATACAGCCGGTTTGGTTAAATATGCCATTAAATCGGGTTTAGTTTAATATACGGGCAACCTTAATTGTTAAAATCCCATCTGTTTACGTGGAAACACTTAACTGTTTTACGTGTTTTAAGGTATCTCTTTATAAAGAAATGCTCCTATCTTTGAAATGTTATTTAAAAATAAAACCATGAAAAAAATACTACTTTATTTGTCATACATAGCTATTCCTGCGTTAGCACAAACCCCGCCGGTTCAGTGGGAAAAAAGTGTTAACGGACAATTATCGGGCTATGATAATACATACGGCTCGTGGAAAGACCCCAACAATAATTTTTTACTTACGGGCTCTACAGAAAGCAACGCATTTTTACTGAAGTTGGATAATAACGGCAACCAATTGCTTAAATTGGTTTATGATGGCCCGCAACATAATTATGATATCGGGTATGCCGTGCGTTCTGACGCGGCAGGTAATGTCTACGTAGGAGGAACTACCGTATTTAATACGCGTACAGTACCTTTTATGGTAAAGTATAATGCCACGGGAACCAAACTCTGGGAATATGTACAGGGTGCAGTTACAACAGACGGGGCGTTTACGGCTATGGCGCTTGACAATTATACAAATCCTTCTTTCGTTTATTTTACTGGAAGTAAAAATGATTCCAGTGCTATTACCAAACTGAACGTCAACACGGGAGTCTCTCTTTGGGAAAAAACATTGTGGCCGCACGGAAAAATGAATGATATCGATATGGATAATAACGGCCATCCGCTTGTTTGCGGGTACCAGGCTTTTTCCGGCCTTAATGCAGATTTTTATGCGGCAGTGTTAGACATAAACACAGGTTATCCTTTACGAGGTTGCTGGAAAGACGGATTGGCAACGGATAGTGTAAATGATCCTATGGGCCATTTTGACCAGGCTGCAAAAATTAAAGCAGGTCCCGCCGGAACATTTGTTGTTTTCGGAACTCTTTATAACAGTCCTACTGCTGCAACTATGTATATGGTTAAATTCGGCAGTACGGGTAACGTGCCGGTATGGCAATACAGTTATGATTCACCGAACCATTCGGAAGGAAAAGGTATTCAACTTCTTACCGACGTTTCATTCTCTAATTTTTATTACCTGGCAAAAGCCATGTCAACAACGGGCTCCTATTATAATTATGCAATAGCGGGCAGAGTAAATAATACAGGTGTGGCCATTTGGGAAAAGGAGTTCAATAAACCGGCTATCAACCTCGATGCGCATGATATGGCACTTGATGCGAACGGAAATGCGCATGTACTTACCGAAATGAGTAACCCCCAGGATTTGTATTATCTGAAACTTGCTGCGGCAACCGGTAATGCAACTTCTACTTTGCAATACGATAACCAGCGTAACGGAGGTAATGCTTATGACTATGCAACCAATATTTTTACCGATAACACCGGGCACCCTTATATGATCGGTTCAAGTAATGCAAATACCTATACAAACCAGGATGTATTGATGTGCAGGTTAAATACCAATGCCACGCTTGATTGGGATATTACTTATGACTTTTTCGTTACTTCTCAGAATCACGTTTTTAATATACAAACAATACCCGGCTCCAGCGGCGGCGATCAGATTATTACCTGCGGGGAAGTAATTAATAATATCACTTCGTTGGATGCTTCCATTACTTCTTACAATGAAACCGGCGGTATTAACTGGCAGCAAACTTTTGATGACGCAAATGGCGGGGACCATGTGGTAGGTTTTGAAAAAAGTTATTCAAATAACCTTTTCCTTTGTACGTTCAGTTATTCAAACAACACCACTTCCCTTACGGAATTTTATTCTGATGGCACAACCAATTTTACATTCAAACCAGGCTGGGTACCACAGCCAACCTGTTTTAAATTAGACTCGGCTGAAAACGCGTTTGTGGGAGCTACACTTTTTAATTATAATGATTTTTATGTAGGAATATATTTACGTAATTCAGGTTCTGCCATCATCAATGTTCCTGCAAGTTCAACCAGCATTCAAACCAGTGCAAATGATATCGCGAGCGATAACAGCAATATTTACATTGCGGGTTACAGGGCCGATTTTACAGGAAGCGGGATACAACATATGTATATCCAAAAATATAATCTGGCTGCAAACCGTCAGTGGTCGGCAAAAATTACGGGTTTTGACAGTACGGCAAACCCACGTTTACAAAAAATTGTATATGACCGCACTTCGGGTAGCGTATATGTTATGGGAACAGCTACTTCGGTTGGATCAGCCGTCACTAAAATGGTTCTTGCAAGATTGGATGTAAACGGAAACATAATTTGGGTGAAAAGCGAGAATGCCGTAAACACGCGTAATCAATCTATGACAAACCTGGTTGTGTCTAACGGATATCTTTATGTTTCTGGTACTGCTAATAATATAACAGGCAACGATAATTATATTTTAGTTGAGAAATGGAATGTAAACGGAACCAAACAATGGGAATATATTTTTAACAAACCCGCAATTGATGATCAGGGCTCTGGATTGGTTGTAGATAACGCAGGAAACATTTTTGCCGGCGGAAAAACCAATGGTTCGGTAACGAACCCAAGTATGTATGATATGATTCTTTTAAAAATTACCGCAGCCGGCAACCTGGTTTGGAAAAGAGAATATAATGGTCCGGGCAACGCTGATGATGAAGGAACCGGGCTTGCTTTATCACTTAATCATTCCTCGAACCCCCGTATTTATCAATGCGGAAACACGCAGAACCAAGGGTTTTATTTTGACATCGGCACTTTAAAATATTGCGATTTACCTACTGCGACAATTTCTTATTCCGGAAGCACAAATATTTGCCAGAACAGCAGCATTACCCTTGCTTCAACCGGAACAGGTTCTGGTAATACGCTGTGGTCGCCCGGAGGACAAAGCGGCGGAGCTGTTATAGCAAACACAAGCGGCGCTTATTATTTTACCTATACAGAATCGGATGGTTGTGCAACTATTTCAGATACTGTAACTATTCATATTAAAAGCGCTCCGGCCCCCGTACAAATTTGTATGGTTACTGTTGACGACTCAAGTAAACACAATTTAATTCTATGGAATAAAACCTCCGCGTCTCCGGATGTTATCGGATTTAATGTTTACAGAGAAGACCTCACAAATATTTATCACCAGATTGGTTCCGTGCCTTACAGCAGTTTATCCGAATATGTGGATAAGGATGCCAATGCAAATCCGAACACTACAACAAAACGTTATAAATTAACAACTGTTGACAGCTGCGGCAATGAAAGCGCGATGAGCAATTACCATAATACAATTTATATTGTTTCTAATGGTGGCGGACAATTCAGCTGGAACCAGCTTTATACCATTGAAAATTCTGCGAACCCTGTAGCTCAGTATATTTTATTGCGTGATGATTACAATACCAACGCATGGCATGCGATTGATTCTACAGCAGGAACACAGTTTAATATTAATGATATAAACTTCGCTACTTTCCAGCCAACAGCAAACTGGCGTGTGGTTACACAATGGAACATAAGTTGTACTCCAACGGCACGTATGGCAAATGGTAATACCATTCAGGCTGCCATTGTTAAATCAAAATCAAACATTACCAATAACCGAATGGTTTCGGTTGGTACTTTGAATGAAAAAAATGTAGCGGTATATCCTAATCCTTCTGCAAATTCATTAACCGTAAATGTTCCGTACTCGGCAAAAACAATAGTTAAAATAACAAGCTTGTTGGGCGAAGAAGTTTATTCAGCAACTATTACCAATAGCGATGTACAACAAATTGATATCAGCAAATTTGCTTCCGGAACGTATCTGTTGCAGGTAAGCAGCGAAAGCGGCAAGTTTATCAAACGAATTGTAAAAGAATAATATAACCCTTACCAATGAATAAATTATCCCTCCGCACCAACGGGGGGATTTTTATTTACGGCTTATTTAACTTTTGAAGCGATTTTGTAATATACACATCGTTGGGCAATAATGATTGTTGTATGCGTTGCGTGTAATGTATGCTGTTTAAAATTTCTTTTTGTTTATTTCACCAATATAGAGGTTTTTTTCTTTACAATGCAATAAAAAAGCAGCCCCGATTTACTGAGGCTGCTTTAAGAATAAGAAACAAAAATTATTTCTTCACTAATACTTCGTCAATCATACCGTAAGCTTTTGCTTCGTCAGCAATCATCCAATAATCACGATCGCTGTCGGCCCAAACTTTTTCATAAGTCTGCCCGCTGTGCTTTGCAATAATTTCATACAGTTCTTTTTTAAGTTTCTGTATTTCTCTTGCGGTAATTTCAATGTCGGAAGCTTGTCCTTCGGCACCGCCTAACGGTTGGTGAATCATTACGCGTGCGTGTTTTAATGCTGTACGTTTTCCTTTTTGGCCCGCACACATTAATACAGCACCCATAGAAGCTGCCATACCTGTACAAATTGTAGCCACATCAGGTTGAATAATTTGCATGGTATCGTAAATACCTAAACCTGCATAAACTCCGCCACCCGGTGAATTAAGGTAAATTTGAATATCTTTTTTCGCGTCAACGCTCTCTAAAAAGAGTAATTGCGCCTGTACAATATTAGCTACCTGATCGTTAATGCCGGTGCCTAAAAATATAATGCGATCCATCATTAAACGCGAGAACACGTCCATCTGTGCAACGTTTAATTGGCGCTCTTCAATGATGTATGGTGTAAGCGATGATACATACCTGTCGTATGTTAAGCTGTTTATGCCTCTGTGCATGGTGGCATATTTGCGGAATTCATTATTATCGAACATAAAAATTGGGTTTAATGGTTAAACAAAAGTAGCTTTTGTAATGAGATTGCCAAATATGAAGCCAAAATAAAACCTGCCTGCCGTATTAACAGGACTTGCTCGATTGCAGGCAAGTATACCAGTGTTTGCCGACATTTTTACCTTTAGCATGACAAAAGGATTATTCCTTTATCCCGAAAAACTCGTTATAACTTACTTCTTTGTTGTTCAGTTTAAAGTTGTTTTTAAATAAATTCAGGCTTTTAACAAAGAAAACATTCTCGTAAATTTTTTCGGCTTCTTTGTCTTTCTTTAAAATATCAGTTGCTACTTTTTCTACTTCAGTAGCATCAGGAGTTTGGCCGTAACGTGCGTACTGGCTGTGCACAAAACGTTTTGCTTCTTCCAAAGCCTCTTCGTTGCTTACTTGTAAATCGTGTTTTTTGGCAATTTTGTTTTCAATCAGTTTCCACTTCATCATGCGGCTCCAGCTTTCAAATTCTTTTTCAATCTGTTCAAGTGTAACGGGTTTATCGTTAACAGCCATTAGCCAACGCTTTAAAAATTCTTCTGGTAAAGCGGGATTGATTTTATCTATCAATGTTTTCTCAACGCTTTCGTAAAACTTACGGTCGCTGTCCTGTTCAAACATTTTACCCAACTCATCTTTAATTTTATTGCGGAACTCTTCTTCAGTTTTGATTGTTCCTTCGCCGTAAACTTTGTTAAACAATTCTTCGTTTAACTCGGCATCTTCCATGCGGGCAATATTTTTAACAGTAAGTTGTAGTTGGCAGTTTAAATTTTCAGCAACATCTTTATCAATTCCTAAACCAACCGACGCATCGATCGGGTCTTCGTAAAGTTCTTTGTTGGTTAAAACAATTTTATCTTCTTTTTTAACGCCGGTTAATTTTTTCTTAGCCGTTTCACTTTTTAAACGCTCTAAGCCTAAGCTTGTGCTTTTAAAAATACCACCGGCTTTAATCGCACCCGTTCATCCAATTCATTAATATCAACAAAGACTACGTCTCTTTCGCCAGCCACTTCCGGGTTAACGGGAGTGCCGTAATTTTTGCGTACGTCTTTAATGTATTTATCAATCAAAGCATCATCAACTTTTACCTGCATATAATCAAAAGTAACTTTGTCAGATACTTCTACTTCAAAAGAAGGCGCTAAACCGATATCGTATTTAAAAGTGAAATTTTTGCCGGCTTCAAAATCTACCTGCTCATCCGCTTTTGGCAATGGGTTTCCTAAAATTTCTAATTTATTTTCGGTAATGTATTTATGAATGCTGTCGTTAAGCATTTTATTAAGCTCGTCGGCCAGAATATTTTTTCCGTACATTTTCTTTACCATACCCACAGGCACTTTACCGGGACGGAAACCGGGCATATTAGCCTGACGTTGCACTTTTTTAAGGGCATCTTCCACACGTTGTTCGTAATCGGCCGGACCCACTTCAATAGTAACTACTGCATTTAATACGTCTAAATCTTGCTTTGTGATGTTCATTATTCTGTTTTTTATAAAGAGGGGCAAATTTAGTGTTTTTTTACTGTGTTTGGCTAAGAAAAAAGGCTTTTTAGCCTGCCATTTGTACATAAGGTATGCCAATCATATATTTTTAGTAAAACAGGGTTTAATATGCCTGTTTATTGTATTATATTTGCTTCCTTACCTTACCAAATAGAGGCATTATGAAGAAGTTATTTAGTTTGTTGTTTGTGTGCACGTGTTTGATGGCCGAAGCACAAGATTATCTTGGGTTTAATCAAAGTAATTACGCGGGTGTATCGGGTATTTATAATCAACCTGCCAGTATAGCCAATGGCCGCGACAGGTTTGATATGAGTCTGGCGGGATTAAGTTTTTATGCGTATAATAATTACGTTGGCCTTAAAACCACAGCTTTGCAACATCCCGGATTCAGCAATACATCTTTCCCCAATTTTAACGACCCCAATTTCCAGAAAAATTACTTAATAACTAATGACAACAGCAACGTAAAAAAGGTTTTTTTCGGTAGTCGCATTGCCGGCCCTTCTTTTATGATAAATCTTAACCACAAAAATGCGGTAGCCTTTACTTTCAGCGAGCGTAATTACATAAATGTAGATAATGTAAATGCAAGTCTGGCTAAATTAATTTACAGCGGCGCAAAAGATTCCACACTCTGGCGGCAAGCTCTGGCAAACAAAAATTTCAGTATCCAGGAAATGAGCTGGATGGAGTACGGCTTTACCTATGCGCACGTTTTTCGCGAAAACGATAAGCACTTTTTTAAGTTGGGTGTTACGCTTAATTTTTTACAGGGTATTCAATCTGCTTACATGCAGGTAAAAGATGTTACAGCTAACTTTAAAAATGATACTACTTTAACACTCTCCAGTTCGGGAATACATTATGGCCACTCGAGCAATTTGAATGTTACAAATATAAAACCTGGCTCAAACGGTTCGGGTGTACTTGACTTTTCTCAATCCTATCCAGGTATTAGCTTCAATTTCGGTGCGGTGTACGAGTGGAGGCCCGACTTTATGAAATATGAATTTGACATGGATGGCGAGCACAACCTGTGGCGTAAAGACCAGAATAAGTATAAATTGAAAGTAGGTTTTACCATTTCCGATTTAGGGTGGATACGCTTTAAGAAAGGCCCTACCAGCGGAGATTTTCAGGGTGATATAGTTAACTGGAATCTTCACACGGTAAATCCCAAAGGCGTTGCTTCATTCGACTCTATTATCCGGAAAAACTTCCAGCCTAATGTAACAAACGCTTCCTATACTATGTGGCTGCCAACCGCCCTCAGCCTGCAGGCCGATTATTACCTGGCTAAAAATGTTTACATAAACCTTACACCGTATTTTGCTTTCCAGTTTACCAATAAAACCACAAAAGTACATGATATTTCAAGTCTCATTCTAACCCCTCGTTGGGACCACAAGTGGTTCGGCGCATTTATGCCTATACAGTTTAATTCAATGGATGGTTTCCGTGCCGGTTTGGCAATACGTTTAGGGCCATTGGCCATCGGTACTTCCAACATTGCCCCCTTGCTTGGCCAAAAAACAATTTACGGAGCGGATGCTTATGTGATTTTAAAAGTATTTATTCCATATCGCGCACCTCGTGATAAAGATAAAGACGGTATATCTGACAAGAAAGATAAATGTAAGGAAGTACCGGGTGTGCTTGAATTTATGGGATGCCCCGATACGGATGGAGATCACGTACCTGACAGTGAAGATAAATGTCCCACAGTGGCCGGCTTAAAAGAACTGAAAGGTTGCCCGGACAGAGATGGTGACGGTATTACCGATTTGGAAGATGCCTGCCCGGATGATAAAGGCCCGCTTGAATTTAAAGGATGCCCAGACCGCGATGGCGATAAAATTATTGACCTGAATGATGAATGCCCCGATGACCCGGGATTACCTGAATTTATGGGTTGTCCTGACCGTGATGG
>DATMMV010000064.1:0-7157 GCA_035569635.1 Bacteroidia bacterium
ATGTTCTACATAACTGGAACCTGTATTACCCGGATTGGAAATATTTAAAATAGAATTATTACGGCAACAACGCTGGTAAACCAGATAATAACCTCCGGGCCGCGGGGGAAGATGAGCAGTAGCGCTGTAAACAGCAAAATCAACGCATATACCTACGGGCGGAGTAAAACACGGATTGTTTATAGTGGGAGGCACTTGCGCGGAACCCGGAAAAGGAAGCATAAGTGTATCAATAAAAGTACCGTTTACATCGTAAATACAAACTTTAGCAGGACTATCAAATGCCGGCGGGTTATTACTGCAATCGCGGTAAACTTTAAGAGTAACAGCGTAATTCCCTCCTCCCAGGTCATCGTAATAAATTTCACCGCCTACAATATGCCTGGCCTGGCAGGTAAGCGCAAATGAACACAATACTATAACAAAGCGCAGTAAACGCATTATAAACAAAGTTACCAATAAAACAAGAGCTTTTATAAGGAATCTGTTAATAAAATTAACCGTTTATATTTGAAAAAATAGGCAATTTCGCAGAAACAAAATAAAGATGGAATACACGCAGGTTAAAGATTACGTTCAGCAAAACAAACAGCGTTTTTTAGATGAATTAATGGAACTTTTAAGAATTCCTTCTGTAAGCGCTAACCCAAAACACGAACCCGATATGCTGAAAATGGCGGAGGCCGTTAAAGCAAAATTGGTTGCTGCGGGTGCGGATAAAGTAGAAATTTCTCAAACCAAAGGTTATCCTGTTGTGTATGGCGAAAAAATTATTGATGTTAAATTACCAACCATTCTTGTTTACGGCCATTATGATGTACAGCCCGCCGACCCGTTGGAATTATGGCACTCGCCTCCTTTTGAACCTGTAATTAAAAAAACAGATATACATCCCGGTGGCGCTATTTTCGCCCGCGGAAGTTGCGATGATAAAGGGCAAATGTTTATGCACGTGAAGTCGTTTGAGTTGATGATGAAAACAAATTCGCTTCCCTGCAATGTAAAATTTATGATTGAAGGAGAAGAAGAGGTTGGCTCTGCAAATTTAGGAAGTTGGGTTGCCGAAAATAAAGACAGGTTGAAAGCGGATATTATTCTTATTTCGGATACTTCAATGATTGCAAATAATACTCCATCAATAGATGTTGGTTTACGCGGATTAGCTTACATGGAAGTTGAAGTAACCGGCCCGAACCGCGATTTACACAGTGGCGTTTATGGCGGAGCAGTTGCGAACCCGATAAATATCTTATGTAAAATGATTGCTTCTATGCATGATAAAAATAATCATATTACTATTCCCGGTTTTTACGACAACGTAATTAAACTTTCTCCCAAAGAAAGAAAAGAAATGAATAAAGCTCCTTTCAAATTAAACAATTACAAAAAAGATTTGGCTATTGGCGATGTTTACGGTGAGAAAGGATATACAACTCTTGAGCGTACAGGCATTCGTCCGACTTTAGACGTAAACGGAATTTGG
Source organism: Bacteroidia bacterium (assembly GCA_035569635.1). Classification (GTDB taxonomy): domain Bacteria; phylum Bacteroidota; class Bacteroidia; order B-17B0; family Aurantibacillaceae; genus PALSA-968. Next base: position 1,484 of record DATMMV010000064.1, read on the forward strand.
GGAGGTTACACAGGTGAAGGGGCAAAGACCGTATTGCCATCGAAGGCCTACGCAAAAATTTCTATGCGCTTGGTACCGGGGCAAAACTCGCATAAAATAAGCAAACTCTTCGCAAAGCATTTTGAAAAAATTGCGCCGAAAAGTGTAAAAGTAAAAGTTACCGCGCATCATGGCGGAGAGCCTGTGGTAGTTTCTACTACTTCCAATGCTTACAAAGCAGCTGCAAGCGCCATGGAACAGAGTTACGGTAAAAAACCAATTCCTACCCGTGGTGGCGGAAGTATTCCTATCGTTGCTTTATTTAAAAAAGAATTAGGGTTGGATTCTATTTTGTTCGGGTTTGGATTGGACAGTGATGCCCTACACTCACCCAATGAACACTACGGAGTTTTTAATTATTTAAAAGGAATTGAAACCATACCTTTGTTTTATAAAAACTTCGCGACAAGCGCAAAATAAAAATTATGCCTGTAGCCGATATCATCAACTCATTCGGAGTTTCTTTAATTTTACTCGCATTTTTATTGCTGACTCTGAAAAAAACATCTCCGCAAAGCGTTACCTACAATTTATTAAATTTAATCGGCGCAGGATTAGTCTGCTATGGCTCCATATTAATTAACGCCGTGCCATTTGTAGTTTTAGAAGGTATCTGGTGCGTGGTAGCTGTTTACGGATTATTAAGCAAGAGAAAACCTGCTTAGGAATTCATTTGGTTTTAAGGAATTATTTTCTTACTTTCGGTAATACAAATTCCTTTATGAAGTCCTTTTGTAAGAAATATTTCTTGTCGACCTTATTGGCATTTTTACTTTGTAGCGCTTTTAGTCAGAACGGCATTTACAAGCCCGGCGATTTCATTAAAGAGAGCCTTGATGTATATAATGTTAAAGGTGAACCTGTAAGTTTAAAAATTCCCGAAGGCACTTACCTTATTTATTACCGTTACAGCTGGAGAGATATTGGCAGAGGCTGGGGAATTGAAACAGCCGACTCGGTAAAATTGCTGGAAAGTAAGATCGCCAAAATTTTAGAAGAGGGAGAAATGCATAAATTAAAAGTAATCTGTGTTTCTTACGATGATGCAACTTATTTTGACGGATGGAAAAGCCATGTTGCCACTAATCCTTTTAAAATTAACCCGAAATATTCTATTGAATATTATAACACCAACGGAGAAGCGGCTAAACAAAAAAAATGCGCCGACCTTTTAAGTAAAATTACTGTTTTCGGAGAGGATGGAAGATTATTAAGATGGTCCAGTTTCATTTCAAAATTCAAATTTACTTTATACAGTGCGGGCGGATTTAAAGGCAGCACCATAAAAGCAAAATTACTTACCGATCAAAAAGGCACAAAAAACCCGATTGAAAACGCATCTGTACTTTTATCCACCCGTTATAAAAACGATACACTTTCTAAAGCCACAACCGATAAGTACGGGGATTTTCAGTTGTACGTACCGGGTAACGTGAATGATTATACCATTAAAGTTGACGCGCGCGATAAAAAAGTAGACAATCTTTTATTAGTTACCCAGGAAGGAAAAGAGATTTCTAATTTTGAAAAGGCAGGCAGTGGTTTTGAATACCGGTTATTAAAAGCAGATATCGTTACTTTATCGGAAGTGCAAACAGAAGATATAAAGATGAAATACGATGCTTTCCATATTTCCAATGAAAAAGAACTTACCACAGCCGAGAAAATTTTTTACGAATCAGGCAAGAGCGACATAAAGAAGGAATCTGAAATCATTCTTAATCATATTGTAAAAATATTAAATGATAATCCTAATGTTACTTTAGAGGTAATTTCGCATACAGATTCGCAGGGAGATGATAAATCGAATATGGTTTTATCTAAAAAACGTGCGCTGGCCGTAGCCGATTACCTCATTAAAAACGGAATTGCTTCCAAACGTATAAAAACCGAAGGCCGCGGCGAAACGGTTATTATAAACAGATGCTTTAACGGCGTTGATTGTTCGGACAAAGAACATGAATACAACAGGCGTACGGAGTTTAAGTTTATTAAGCATTGATATATTAAATCAAAAGTTTTTTTGCCTGATTGGAAATTGCTAATTATATTAGCAGTAAATGGCTAAAAAATTTATCAAACAAAAAAACGAGGTTTTAAAAAGTACGGGCGATTATTTCGGCGGAAGAGGCGCGCAGGTAAACACACAAAATCGTTTTTTTAAGCACGCTTACTCTACCGAACACATTGAAGGAATTGACGAAGAGTTTCTCAAGGAAGAAAAAACCGAATATATCACCACTTTTCCCAAAACGATAATCAATAAAGTTAACAGCGAAGACATTGGCCTTGCTTATTCCTTAAATCCGTACCAGGGTTGCGAACACGGATGCATTTATTGTTACGCACGCAACACACACGAGTATTGGGGTTACAGCGCCGGAATAGATTTTGAACAAAAAATAATCATCAAACAAAACGTGCCGGAAATTTTGGAAAAACATTTCTCTTCCAAAAACTGGAAACCAATGCCGATTATGCTGAGCGGAAATACCGATTGTTATCAGCCTATTGAGCGTAAACTGCAAATAACACGAAAAGTTTTAGAAATTTGCCTGAAGTACAAACACCCGGTCAGCCTTATTACTAAAAACGCACTTGTTACAAGAGATATTGATGTGCTTAAAGAATTAGCGCAACAAAATTTAGTTCATGTAATGGTTTCCATTACCGGCACCGACGAAAAAATGCGTTTGGCTTTAGAACCGAGAACCTCAACTTATAAAAATCGTTTTAAAATTGTGCAGGCGCTCAGTTCAAATAAAATTCCTGTTGGTGTAATGGTGGCACCTGTCATTCCCGGTTTAAACAGCCATGAAATTCCGGCAGTATTAAAATCGGCGGCAGAGCACGGAGCAAGAACGGCAGGTTATACCATTGTGCGGTTAAACGGGGCTATCGGAAATATTTTTAAGGATTGGCTTTTCAAAAATTTTCCGGACAGGGCGGATAAAGTTTGGAATCAAATCTGTTCTTGCCACAACGGAAATGTAAACGACTCACAATACGGAAGGCGAATGCGTGGCGATGGAAAAATTTCGGATGCCATTAATCGGCTTTTTAAAGTGGCCAAACACAAATACCTGGGAGAATCTGAAAAATTTGAATTTAACTTCCATGACTTTAATTTTAAAGCGGGCGACTCGCAATTATCTCTATTCTAAGGTTTTATAAAAATTTATTTTTTCGTATCTTTGCCCCCTCTAAAAACAATAACATGTCAACAGCAGTTATGTCTAAAATAAACGAACTTTTGGGTGCGCAGGCCGAGAGCCTGTTAAATCATACTTGCAAAACAATCAGCAAGGAACACATTCATTTGCCGGGAGCAGATTTTGTGGACCGCATGTTTGGCGGTTCTAACCGTAATCCTCAGGTATTACGTAGCCTGCAACAATTGTACAGCACAGGGCGTTTAGCGGGAACAGGTTATATGAGCATTTTACCGGTTGACCAGGGTATTGAGCACAGCGCAGGAGCATCATTCGCACCGAATCCTGCTTATTTTGATTCGGAAAATATTGTAAAACTTGCCATTGAAGGCGGTTGCAATGCCGTTGCATCTACTTACGGCGTTTTAGGGAGTGTTGCAAGAAAATATGCGCATAAAATTCCTTTCATTGTAAAAATAAATCATAACGAATTTTTAACTTATCCTAATAAGTTCGACCAGATTATGTTCGGCACAGTAGAAGATTCCTGGAACATGGGAGCTGTTGCCGTTGGAGCAACTATTTATTTCGGTTCTCCCGAATCAGGAAGACAAATTGTGGAAGTAGCCGCTGCATTTGAACGCGCCCACCAATTAGGGATGGCAACCATTTTATGGTGCTATACCCGCAATAACGCATTTAAAAAAGACGGAGTGGATTATCATACTGCGGCTGATTTATCTTCACAGGCAAATCATTTAGGAGTTACCATTCAGGCCGATATTATCAAACAAAAAATGTCGGATAAAAACGGCGGGTACACTGCGCTTAATTTTGGTAAAACGCACGCAAAAGTTTACAGCGAATTAACTACTGACCACCCGATTGACTTATGTCGTTACCAAGTAGCAAATTGTTATATGGGCCGTGCAGGTTTGATTAACAGCGGCGGAGAAAGCAAAGGTGCATCCGATTTAGCCGAAGCGGTAACAACAGCCGTTGTAAACAAACGCGCAGGAGGACAAGGTTTAATAAGCGGAAGAAAAGCTTTTCAGAAACCTCTTAAAGACGGAATTACCTTACTGAATACCATCCAGGATGTGTATTTAGACAAATCTATTACAATAGCATAGCAGTTATTGAATTATTGAGTTATTGATTTGCAGATTTAATCAATAACTCAATAGCTCATCAAATCAATAATTAAAAAAATGGGTTGGTTTAAACGAATAAAAGAGGGTATTACTACCAGTACAAAAGAGAAGAAGGAAACTCCGGAAGGATTGTGGTACAAATGCCCTTCCTGCAAAAAAATTCACACTGCGGATGATCATGCAAAGCACGCGTATGTATGTATTGATTGCGGGCATCATCAACGTATAGGCTCCGCCGAATATTTTGAAGTGCTTTTTGACAACAATCAATTTACGGAATTGCATGAAGGATTAATCGGCGGCGACCCCTTACATTTTGTAGATACAAAACCGTACGAAGACCGTTTGGTTGAGAGTGTAAAGAAAACCGGATTAAAAGATGCCTTACGTGCTGCTTACGGAAAAGTGGGCGATTACGATTTGGTTATCTGTTGCATGGATTTCAGTTTCATTGGCGGGTCGATGGGTGCTGTGGTTGGAGAAAAAATTTCACGCTCGATAGATTTTTGTTTAAAAACAAGAACTCCGCTTTTGATCATTTCAAAATCAGGAGGTGCGCGTATGATGGAAGCCGCATATTCTTTAATGCAAATGGCAAAAACATCTGCCAAGCTTTCTTTAATGGCTAAAGAAAAAATTCCTTACATCTCGCTACTTACAGACCCGACTACAGGTGGTGTTACAGCTTCTTATGCTATGCTTGGTGATATGAATATTGCGGAGCCGGGTTCTTTAATTGGATTTGCAGGTCCGCGCGTAGTAAAAGAAACCATTGGTAAAGATTTACCCAAAGGATTTCAGACTGCAGAATTTGTATTGGAGCACGGTTTTTTAGATAAGATAGTGAACCGCGTAGAGATGAAAGAAAAACTTACGCAACTCCTTAAGATGTTCAAAAACTAATCTTCGCGTCTTAGCGCCTTTGCGGTGAAAATTTCCATCATAACCGTCACCTATAACAGCGCACAAACGCTTGAACATACCATACAGTCCGTTTTATTACAGGATTATTCCGATGTAGAATATATTATTGTTGACGGCCAATCAACCGACGATACACTTTCTGTAATCAGAAAATACCGCCATAAAATTGACCATTTTGTTTCTGAAAAAGACGAAGGCCTTTATTACGCTTTAAACAAAGGAATTGCGCTGGCCTCTGGCGACATCATTGGAATTTTACACGCCGATGATTTTTATACCGGCGACGATGTTTTAACCGGCGTTGCTGAAACTTTTAAAATAAATAATGCCGATGCGGTTTATGCCGATTTATATTATGTGGATAAAAACAATACCAAAAAAATTGTGCGTAAATGGAAATCGGGA
>DATMMV010000065.1:0-13128 GCA_035569635.1 Bacteroidia bacterium
TTTTTATTAAGCCCGGGCGTAAAATTTTAAAGCACCGTGAGTGGAGCAGCAAACTGGAAGAAATTACCCGTAACGCCAAGGACTGGAACATCGGTATTATTTGCGGAGTACCTGCGTGGATACAGATTCTTTTTGAAAAAATTATAAAACATTACAACGTAAAAACCATTCACGATATATGGCCCAACCTGCGCATTTATGTCAGTGGAGGCGTTGCTATCGGCCCGTATCTGAGTACATTCGAAAAACTGACCTCCTTTCCTCTTATAATTTGCGATACGTATCTTGCCTCCGAAGGTTTTATTGCTTACCAAAACGTGTTGGATAAAGAAGGCGCGATGCAATTAATTACCGATAACGGAATGTTTTATGAATTTATTCCGTTTACCGAAGATAATTTTGATTCCGACGGAAACATGCTTCCTGATCCGAAAACATTAACCATTAACCAGATTGAAGAAGGAAAGGAATACGCTTTATTGGTAACTACCTGTTCCGGCGCGTGGCGTTACCTCATAGGCGATGTAATTAAATTTACTTCTGCCGATACGGCCCAAATAATTATTACCGGCAGAACAAAACATTTTTTAAGCCTTTGCGGAGAACACTTAAGTGTGGATAATATGAATAAAGCGCTTAGCCTTGCCTGTGATGAAATGAACCTTGATATAAACGAATATTGTGTTTGTGGTGTAAAGCACGAGGGTTTGTTCGCTCATCAATGGTTTGTGGCTTCCGACGAAAAAATTGATAAACTTCAACTGAAGGAGAAAATTGACGGCCATTTAAAAAATTTAAACGATGATTACCGGGTTGAAAGAACTTCCGCTTTAAAAGATGTTTTGGTTGAAGTTTTACCTACCAAAATGTTTTTGGAGTTTCTGCACCGGAAAGGTAAAGTAAGCGCGCAAACCAAAGTGCCCCGTGTGCTAAAAGGCAAATTGTTTGCCGAGTGGAACACGTTTTTAAAAGAAAACGGAATGGAACCCGTTTCCGCCGATTAACTAAATGCTCCTCTTAAGCCTGATAGCTTTTGGACTGGCAGGAATAATTTCCCGCTACCTTGTAGGTTCAAAAATGCCGGTTATTTTACTATTAAGCGCCGGCAGTATTGCACTTATTAATCCTGCCTCCTTATTTTTCTGTTTATTTATCTCGGTAATTAATTTTTTTCTTTTAAAAGTAGCGACTAAAAAAACTGTTTTTGGTTTTTCTCTTCTGTTTAATGTATTGGTTTTATCCGGGTTTCATTTTTACGAAATTATTTACAAAGAGTTTTATTGGTCGGGTATTCCTGTATTGGCGGGTGTTTCTTTTTTAAGCCTGCAACATATTGATTATTTATGCAAAATTTATTTTAAGCAAAGCCAAAAACCCAAAAACTTTTTATCTTACTTAACAACTGTACTGTATTTTCCGAAATTTTTCAGCGGCCCTGTTGCTTCTCTGCCGGAAATTGAAAAACAAATTAATTTATCTGTGGAAAAATTCCGGCCGGTTTCCTACGGATTAAACCGCATACTGGTTGGCCTGTTTAAAAAATTAGTTTTGGCAGAAAGTCTTGCGCCCGTGGTGCATTCTGTTTTTGATTTTAATGATGTTTACCCGGGCTTAACTTTTTTAACCGCGGCTTTTCTTTACAGCCTGCAATTGTATTTTGATTTTTCGGGTTACAGCGATATGGCTGTAGGAATTTCTTCTTTATGGGGAATTAATTTACCTGAGAATTTTAATTTCCCCTTCCGTCAAAAAAGTTGGGGCAATTTCTGGAAAAGCTGGCACAGCAGTTTGACCAATTGGCTGTGGCAATATATTTTTAATCCGCTTTATCTTTTCTTCGGCAGAAAGAATTTAAATAAAAAAGTGATTTCTCTTTTATGCACATTCTGTGTATTTGCGGCAATGGCTTTTTTTAACGGAATACAAAGCGGCTTTTACATCAGCGCGGGAATATTTGCTTTTTTTTATTTCATAGAAATAATTTTACAATCAAAAAAAACGTTTTTGTCAGGAGCTTTAGTTTTTATTTTGTTTTCGGTAGGATTAATTTATTTCCGGTGTCCCGCGAATATAACTTATATCGCTATCACGGAAAGATTGAAAGACTACGCTCATTTCATTCCCTCAGATTGGCTGACCGGTTTTTTTGCACCGCTTGCCTCCGGTGGTAGTCAACAGGATTATTTTAATCTGTTTATCAGCCTGGCACTTTGCATTTTATTTTTAATATTTGAAAAAATAATCTTTGCTTTATTCTCTCAGAATAAAATTAATTACACGGCTTGGTTTATTATGATTGTACTTTTATTAAGCTGGGGAGTTTTTGAAAACGGAGAGCGTTTTATTTACATGCAATTTTAAGCTATGAATTACGAATGAATACAGTACGGATATACGAATCTGTTGTAGGCTTCAATCAGTTTAAACCAACACTTTTATTTGTAATTATTTTCTTTGAAATTAAAGCCCATTCCTGATTCGTATATTCGTAAGGCTGTTATTCGGAATTCGTATTCCCTCTATTCGAAATCTTTATAAAGCAAATATTTCTTCCTGATTTTTTTGAATTTGGCGATATCCGGCTGCCAGCTTTGAGAAATTTTTTCTTCACTTAATCCCGCTTTAATTTGTTGCTGCAAAGTTGCGTTGCCTACGTGATAATTAAAATTTTCTTCAAAGAAATTCTGATTCTTCAATTGTTTGTACAAACCTGTAAGCCACAATAAATAAATTTGCTTAGAGTCCTTAATATAACTGTCGCCAAAATCCGCCAGATAATACCCGAAACAACTTTTGCCAAGGTATTTCGGAGTTTTTGCGCCTTCCATCGGTCGCGGCACAAAAGTATAATTGGCTTTTACATCTGGATGCCCGATTACCTGGAAAGGATTATCAGTGCCTCTGCCAACACTAATTACCGTTCCTTCAAATAAACCAAGCGAAGGGTACAAATACACAGCGCGCATGTTTGGCAAATTCGGAGAAGGTTTTACAGGCAATTGATACATATCAACGTGATTGTAGTTTTGTATAGTAACCACTTTAAGGCTGCATTTAACTGCTTTTTCAAGCCAACCTTCGTTATTTACCATTTGCGCATACTCTCCGCAAGTCATTCCGTAAACTATCGGAACAGGATGCAATCCCAAAAAAGATTTAAAAGCGGGTTCAAGCACAGGCCCATCAATATAATAGCCATTCGGATTGGGCCTGTCTAACACCATAAATTGTTTTCCGTTTTCAGCAGCGGCTTCCATGCAATAAGTCATGGTTGAAATGTAAGTGTAAAAACGCACACCCACGTCCTGCAAATCGTAAACCAGAATATCAATATCCGCTAAATCTTCTTTAGTGGGTTTAAAATGTTTTCCGAATAAAGAAATGACAGGCAATCCTGTTTTCGGGTCTTTTTCGGTTTTTACTTTTTCACCTGCGTCAGCAACTCCTCTGAAACCATGCTCGGGGCAAAATATTTTTTTTACATTTACCTTAAGCGCCAGCAAAGTATCCACTAAATGCATACCCAAAATAGTAGAAGTCGCATTGGCAATAACACCAACTTTTTTGTCTTTTAAAAGTGGAATATATTTAGAAGTTTGAGAAGCCCCTGTTTTTAAATCTTTTTCGGTTAAAACTCGGGTATCCGCATAAGGTTGCGCTTTTGCAAAGAAAACAGTTGAAATAGTTATTAAAACAAAAAGGAGTCTCATAAAGAATTTACAAATATATTTGTCTTTACTTAATACAGAAATTTAATTGCAGCTTTTTAGTCATATTGCCCGTAAACTTTGGGGAAGAAAAGAACAAAATCGTGTTATTTCCGCCCCTGTTGTTAAAATAGCTACCGCCAGTATAGCTATTGGTATGGCGGTAATGATACTTACAATCAGCATTGTAACCGGTTTTAAGAGTGAAATTAAAAAACGCGCTATAGGTTTTGCAGGACATATTATTGTAAGCTCGTATACAAATAACAATTCGTTTGAGCAGGAGCCCGTTTCAGTAAAAGCCGATTTTTTAAACATTTTAACTAAAAATCCGGAAATTCTTCATGTGCAACCATTCGCGACTAAAAACGCGATCATAAAGACTGCGTTTGAAAACCAGGGAATCGTTATTAAAGGGGTGGATAAAAATTATAAATGGGATTTTATTTCGCAATACTTATTGGAAGGAAAAATTCCGGACTACAGTGATACGCTTTCTGCTTCAAAAATACTTGTATCAAAAACTATCGCTTCTAAGCTAAGTTTAAAAACAGGAGATAAATTACTTACTTATTTTGTAGGAAAAAAAAGAAATGCAGACAGCATTCAAAACAGCGGATATGAGCAACGCGTCAGGAAATTTGAAGTCTGCGGAATATACCAAACAGGTTTCAGTGATGTGGACAACAACATTGTGTTTGCAGATATAAAACAAGTGCAACGTTTAAATTACTGGAAAGAAACAGATGCCGGAGGTTTTGAAATTGAATTAAAAGATTTTGAAAAGTTGGATGATATGACTGAGTGGGTGAATGGGGAAGTAGGTCAAGGTTTGGAGGCGCGTTCGGTAAAAGGGCTCTACCCTACTCTTTTTTCCTGGCTTGATTTATTAAACAGCAACGCGGCAATAATTATTGTACTGATGATTGCTGTTGCTGTAATCAATATGATTTCAGCCTTGTTGATTTTAATTTTAGAGCGCAGTAATACAATTGGCATTTTAAAAGCACTTGGCGGAAATAATGCGTTGGTACAAAAAATATTTTTATTTCAATCTTTCCGTATTTTAAGTACGGGCTTGTTGGTAGGGAATATTGCAGGAATATTGCTTGCTCTTGTGCAAATGGTTTTTAAACTTATTTCACTTAACCCCGATACGTATTATGTTTCCTTTGTTCCCGTTGAATTGCATGTGATGGATATACTACTTGTAAACCTCCTTACCATTGTCTCCTGCCTTTTTATGATGCTATTGCCAGTATTAGTAATCAGCAAAATCACCCCCGCCAAGACTCTTCGTTTTAAATAATCAATTGGTTTTCATTATTTTACTAAATTTTGGGGGATTACCTATGAAATCGCCTTTGATTTTTTAAGAGCCTGCGTTTTTCACAGTCATTACTCCTGTATTGAAAAAGAATTTGAGAAATTAAAAAACAAACCATACTAAATAAAAAAACCTCCTGTTTTGCAAGAGGTTTTTTTTAATTATTTTTATATCATCCACCGCCAATTTTTCTTCCACCACCGCCATTATTAACCGGAGCGAATGTTCCCGTATTAATTGTGCGGGGAGGGTTTGGATTTGAAGTTGGTTGAGGGTTAACTTTAGGAAAAACCGGATTTGTAATAACCGGCCTGCCAGGATTAATTACCGGAGCAGTGCCGCCGGTATTTATTTTGGGCTGCATACCACCACCCGGGTTACCAATCTTAATGGGGTTGATTTGTTGGTTACTTCCATTATTATTATTGAACCCGTTATTTATAATAATCGGCGTATAATTAATATTAACCTGCTTCGTTGACGTGCCATAATTGTTATGCGCGGTTATTATAAACGCATTATTTCCTGAAAGTAATGGAGCCGAAAAGCTGAGTTTGCCGGTATTTATATCAAAATAACTCGACACAGGTGCGCCATTGTTTGAAACGCTGACATCTGTTACATTTAATACATAAGATATATTCGCCATTACCGTAGCAGTTGCATTATTTGTGTAAAAAGGATCTGCAACCGGAGAAATAACCGAGATTGCCGGTACTGTATGAGAGCCACTCATGCCGCCCATTCCACCACCATGGCCAATGCCGCCACCTACGCCACTGCTCGCATTATTATTTTTAGTACTGTCGGCACTTGCACCAACGCCGGTGCTGGTTAGTTTTTTGTAAATTAAGATAATCGACTGAACATCGTTTCCGTATTGATTGGTTCCGGCAATTGTAAGTTGATTATTCTCAGTAACCAGTGTAAGATTTACATCCGTGCTGCCGGTTACGGGATTAAAGTTAAAAGGAACCATATTCCCGTTAAGTGTCACTTTCACATCCGCTGAACCATTTACGTAGTGCACAAATCCGTTTACAAGTACATTCGGCTGAACAGTATTATAGGGGTTTGTATTCGGATTAGAAATAATAACTTTTGGTGGTTTACCGGCATGGTGATTTATAATGGTGTTTTTATTATCAGCTCCGTAAGCATTGGTTGCATGAATTATAATAATGTTCTGTCCATCCTGCAAAGGCGCATTAAAATTCAACATAGCATTATGACTGCTATAAGTAAACTGAGTAATTCCGACACCGTTTACAGTAATGGTAACATCATTACCTGAAGCAATATGCAGGATTGAAGCAGAAATATTATAACCCATATTTGACTCCGTTTGTCCACTTACAGGAGGATTTATAATCTGAATTGCCGGAGGAACGCCAACAGGGCCGGTAGCCGTTGTAGTAGTGGTTGTAATAGTAGTGTTTGTTGGCGTAATTGAAACCGTATTTGTATTTACAGTAACTGTGCTTGTTGTAACCACAGTATTAGTATGGATGGAAACCGTGTTTGTATTAACTGTAACTGTATTAGTAGGAACCACGGTATTGGTATGAATAGAAACTGTATTTGTATTAACCGTAACCGTATTGGTTGGAATGACCGTGTTTGTCGGAACGACCGTATTAGTAGTATGTATAGAAACCGTATTGGTATTTACCGCAACCGTATTTGTTGGTACAGTTGTATTGGTAGGTACAACAATTTCTCCCGTGGTAAATTGCGGATTATAAATTACGGTTACATTATCTGAAGATATACCTCCGCCATTATTAGCTGTTACCACAAAATTATTATTACCTAAAGCGAGAAAAGATTGAAAGTTTAAATGGCCGTTTGAAGGATTGAAGGAAAAATGTTGAAGCTGCGTACCGTTAAGACTGATACCGATTTGTTGTGAGCTGGTAACATTTTGGAGCGTAGCGCTGATATTTACATTATCATACTGGCTGCTGTAATAATTAACAGGGTAAGTTATAATAACGTTGGGAGGATATATTTTAGGTGTTGTTATAATTGTCGGATTAGTATTGACTGTTTGCGTACCGGTGGGGTTTGTATAAACAGTATTGTTTGTATGCGTCGTTGAAGTATGACTTGAGCCATTGCTGCCGTATAGTGTAAAAATTAAATTTGCAGAAGTATAATGGTAAAAATCATTTGCGCAACTCTTACCCGCATATACAAAACCATCCAGTTTATCCGTTCCCGGAAAAGAAATTTTATGTTCAAATACCAATGCTACATGCTTGCTTAAACGATACCCGATACCTGCTCCTACCGAGGGAATAAATGCTAAAGTACCGTTTGTACCCGATCCGTCGGCCAGCGTTCCGTAACTGCCGTTAAATACTTTACTTAAATCACTTTGAGAAACTTCCTGTTGCTTAAATGCGGAAAAATCATACTTATTTCCGTTTGCGTCTTTGGCATTTATCCAGGTTTTGTATTTGCAAATTCCTACACTTCCCCATATATGAAAAATAATGCCGGTGTGTTTTTCAAGACTCGGAAAATTCATTTTAAGTTCAAGGTTTCCGTCCTGTATATAGGTTTTGTGATTAGCGTAAAAATAGCCCGGCTTGGTAGCATAATTTGTAACCGTATCGAACTGCCCGTTAAGCGCACTGTTATTCTGGAGATTATATTGCGGAGCGGTATTTAAACCGAAAGTTCGGCCACCAAGGTATCTGAAGCCTAAAGAAAAACCTAAAAAAACATCGTTACGCTTGTTCAGAATTTTTTCCAGATTAAAACCTCCACCCAATCCGGGTATTGCTTTCACATCCGAACTTTCCCAGATAGCTCCCATATTTAATCCAAGCCTCCAACGGCCTGCCAAATCGGTATAATCATTTTGAGCTTTAAATGAGCTTGCAAAAACAAGTAATAAAAGCGCGAGTAGAATTTTTTTCATAATAAAAGTTTTTATCAGAAATACATATTTCATGCCAAGTTAAATATTTTTTTGTTTTAACAGAAATTAAGCTTGTTTAATCTGCATTCTTTCAGGCTTTTACAAGTAGACGTTATAATCCTCAAAAAATGATTATTCAAGGATTTCGGCGATTTTAAGAGAAAAGAGGCTAAAAAGGACTGAACTCAAAAAATTTCACTTCTTTTTACGAAAAAGGAAAGTAAGCAGCACGGGTAACAAAAATATTTCGGAAAGTAAGGCCACAAATAAAGTGATAGCGGTTAAAAGGCCGAACAAATAAATACTTTGAAAATCGGATGTGATTAAACTCACAAAACCTCCTAATAAAATAAGCGTAGTTAAAAAAACGGCTTTACCGGTTTCAAAATACGTCATACGAAAAGCACGTAAAGGCGCATATCCCGCTTTTAATTCCAATCTGAAACGCGATATAAAATGTATCGTATCATCCGTGGCAATACCAAATGCTATAGAGAAAAAAATTGCGGTGGATGATTTTAATTCCATCCCGCACAAACCCATTAGTCCCGCCATAATTACTAAAGGCACGAGATTAGGAATCAGAAAAACAAACATCATTCGTACGGAACGATGCAACCACAAAGTCAAAAGCGCAAGCACTCCTACGCCGGTTAATAAACCCTGAAGTGTATTGGTAATTAAATTACTGTTATTTATATCTATCAGGTTTGCAGTGCCGGTTATCGTAAACTCAATCGAGCTTGTATCTGTTTTGTATTTTATAAAACTTAAAAGAGAACGATTGTATTTATCAAGTGCCGCGCTTCCCGCATCACGCATTTTTGCGCTGTACCTGCCTTGCATTGCGTCGGGAGTAACAATTGCTTTTACTTGTTTATGATTGCGGTTTCCTCTTATAATTTTAATATCACGGTTGTAATCAGCGATATCAGTTGGTATTAAATAAGTATCATCATACAAGAGGTTGACCGATTTTACCAAACTGGCTGGAGAAACCAGGAGTCCCGGAGAATAAGTTCTGTTCACTACTTCTTCCACCTCATTTATTTGCCTCAACAAATCATAATCCCAAATACTGCGGCCCGCTTTTTTTATGCGCACGGCAATCTCTAATGGCCTTACGCCTCCGTAATGACTTTCAAAAAAAAGCATATCCTGCTTAACAGGTTCTTTATCGGGCAAGTCTTCTAAAATAGCCTGGTTGGTTTTCAGTTTACTCATTCCGAAAACACTAAGCAGTAATATAACCACCGTTGCAACAGAAACCAATTTTCCGTTGCGTATTACCCAAACAAAAAGTTTTTGCATGCCCGCATCTGCTTTTGAATGCCCTGATTCTTCTTCCTTTCTTTTTGAAGGAAATAAAGAAAGCATTGCCGGTAAATAAGTATACGTTAAAATAAAAGCAATGGTAATTCCCACCGAAGTAAAAATTCCGAAATCGCGAATGGGTTTTACACCCGAGTAACACAGCGATAAAAATCCCGCTACGGTTGAAATGAGCGTGAGAAAAGTAGGACCGGCAACTTCTTTGTAAATTAATTTAAAAATATCCTTTTGTTCTTTTTGCCGACTCATCTCATCAGAATATTTGGTATAAAAATGCACCACATCACTCATGCCCGCCACGAAAACCATAGAGGGAATCATAATGGCCATTATGTCGATTGATTTTCCAACCAAACCCATTATGCCAAAAGTCATAAGCAGGGAAAGCATCACCAATGATAATGGCAGAATTACCGCGCCGATTTTTTTAAATGTAAACCACAACAACAGGCTGATCAACACAAATGAAGTAACCAGAAACAACATAAACTGCTCCTGCAATTTTTTCAAATAAAGAGCCTGTGCAAAAATACGCCCTGCATAATGTACTTTTTCGAAATTTTGTTGATTAGCACTGCTTTCAATCGCTTTTGCCAACCAATCGCTTTTGGTTTTTGAAATTCCGTCTTTTGATTTCAGATAAATACAAAGCGATTTGGCGTCAGCTGCAAAAAAGGTATTTTTCCATTGTACAGCTTTATAAATATTAGCCGAATCATCCGCGTAAAGCTCCGGATTATCATAGTGCAGCAACACAGTTTGCTGAAGCCCTAATCCGCCGAATGAAGTTTTTTTAAGATTGGTCGGAGAAACTACTTCCTCAACCAATTCCGTTTGTTTAAGTTCTTTGGTAAACTTATTGACTTTCTCTAAAAAATCCTTTTTAAAAATTCCTTGCTTATTCTCAATGGCAACGAGTATAAACTCATTATCGTAACCAAATGTATTGCGGTGCTTCTGAAAAAAGGGCAAAGCAGGGTTATTATCGGGGAAAAAAGTCTCAAAATCGTAATTAAATTTCAGTCCTGCGCAGTAATAAACGGCCGCGCATACCAAAATAAGCCAAAAAAACAGAACCCTTTTAGGTTTCTTAAACCCGGGCAGCATGATGCATGTTATCGCAATTTGTACTACTCAATTTTTTTAACGTTGGCACATTGCGGGCCTTTTGCAGCTTCTTCCAACTCAAAACTTACCCTGTCTCCCTGTTTAATTTCACCTGTTACGTCCTTAACATGAACGTAGTATTCCTTTTTAGTTTGATCGTCAACAATAAATCCGAATTTATTTTTGACATTAAAAAACTTAACTATTCCTGTATGCATAACGTGTTTGTGACGACTCTAAAATTAATACTTTATTGTTAAAAAATAAAGCTTTGTTGTTTCTTTTTAACAAACCCCTTGTTTTGTTAAAAAGTTAAGCCGTTCCATAGTATAATTACGTGTAATTTTAACCGAATTAAAATAAAACGGGGCAAATCAGCTATATGAACATTACTTACTACGGGCACTCTTGTTTTGGGGTTGAGATAAAAGGTAAGTATCTTTTGTTCGACCCGTTTATATCGCCGAACGAATTAGCCAAAAATATAGAAATCACCAAAGTAAAAGCCGATTATATACTTATAAGCCATGGCCACGAAGACCATATTGCAGATGCGGTTAGTATTGCCAAACGTACCGGGGCTAAAGTAATTTGCAATTACGAAATATACGTGTGGTTAGGTAAACAAGGAGTGGAAAATATTCATCCTATGAATACCGGCGGAAAAAGAAAGTTTGACTTCGGCGATGTAAAATGCGTAAATGCGGCACACAGCAGCAGCATGCCCGATGGCACTTATGGCGGAAATCCAATGGGATTTGTGGTTGAAAGTACAGAAGGAAATTTTTATTACGCCGGGGATACCGCGCTTACTTATGATATGAAACTGATTGGCGATTACAGGAGCATTAATTTTGCTTTTTTACCAATCGGAGACAATTTTACGATGGGCGTGGATAATGCCATTATTGCCACCGATTTTATCAATTGCAACGATATCATCGGTATGCACTACGATACTTTCGGATTTATTAAGATTGAAAAAAACGAAGCTGTGAAAAAATTTGAATCCGCCGGAAAAAAATTAACCCTTTTAAATATAGGACAAACAATTACAAAGTGAACTACGGATACGAATTTAGTACAGACATACAGCTGAAGTTTTTAATTAATGAACGTTTTATAAACCGAAAATCTTTATCTTTATCTGTATCGCTGTTATCCGTAATTCGTAGTTAATAGTAAAAGGAAAGAAAATAATTAAAAATAGAAAATGGGAAAAGTTATTGCAATTGCAAACCAAAAAGGAGGAGTCGGAAAAACCACTACCGCTATTAATTTAGCCGCAAGCCTTGCTGTTTTAGAATATAAAACACTTTTAATTGATGCCGACCCGCAGGCAAACTCAACTTCCGGCGTTGGGTTCGATCCGCGCCAGGTAAAGGTGGGTATTTACGAGTGTCTTACCGAAGAAAGCAATATTAAAAAAGCCATTCTTAAAACAGAAACACCTAATTTATTCTTAATTGCTTCTGATATTGATTTGGTGGGTGCAGAATTAGAATTGGTTGACCAAGCCAATCGTAACCAAAAATTAAAAAACGTACTGGCAAAAGTAAAAGACGATTACGATTTTATCATTATTGATTGCAGTCCGTCTTTAGGCTTAATTACACTTAACGCTTTAACCGCGGCTAATTCAATCATTATTCCGGTGCAGTGCGAGTATTTTGCATTGGAAGGAATGGGCAAATTATTGCACACGATTAAACTGGTGCAAACACAAATGAATGAAGATTTAGAGATTGAAGGAATTTTGTTGACCATGTATGATATCCGACTTCGTTTATCTAACCAGGTGGTTGAAGAAGTTAAATCGCATTTTCAGGACATGGTGTTTAATACAGTTATTCATCGCACTACTAAATTAGCAGAAGCGCCCAGCTACGGTAAAACTATTATTATGTATGATGCTGTTGGTAAAGGTTCGGTTAACTACCTGAATCTTGCCCGCGAAATACTTCAGAAAAACGGCCTTACTAAAATCAGTAACGACGAACGTTTTATTGATGTAGATGAGGATGTAGAGGAACTTGAATAAGGTACAAGGTTAGAGGTACGAAGTTTGAAGTACGGGATTAGGAATTAAAAAAAATAAGAGAAATTAAAATGAAGAAGTCAGCATTGGGGCGCGGATTAGGCGCACTTTTAGAAAATTCAAAAACAGATATCACTACCAAACAGCACGGAAGCTCTGCTCCTGTTGCCAATACCGTAAGTGCTTTAAAAATAAGCCAGATTGAAACCAATCCTTTTCAGCCACGTACGCATTTTGACGCGGATGCATTAAAAGAATTGAGCCAATCCATAAAAGAACACGGAATTATTCAACCCATTACCGTACGCAAAATGGGTTACGATAATTATCAGTTAATTTCGGGCGAGCGTCGTTTTCGTGCATCGCAATTAGCGGGGTTGAAAGAAGTTCCTGCTTATATACGCATTGCAAATGACCAAACCATGTTGGAGATGGCATTGGTTGAAAATATTCAGCGCGAAGATTTAGACGCGATTGAAATTGCCATCAGCTACAAACGCCTTATTGATGAGTGTAATTTAACCCAGGAAGGTTTGGCTGATAAAGTTGCCAAGCAACGTTCAACCATCACAAATTATCTGCGCTTATTAAAACTTCCCGCCGAAATACAAAAAGGTATCCGCGATAAGCAGGTTAGCATGGGGCACGCGCGCGCGCTGATAAACATCGAAGACAGCGATTTACAATT
>DATMMV010000066.1:0-14377 GCA_035569635.1 Bacteroidia bacterium
CTTTAATTGATTCTTTTCCGGGACAGGGGAGAACTTATACGAGCATGTGTGCAGTAAATAATTTACTTGTTACTGCCTTGGGAATAGACAGTGCGAATTCAGTTTATAACGATTGCCATATTTATGACATTAGCGCACATCAGTGGATTAACCAAAATCCTTTGCCTTCTTTCGGAAGAAAAGGCTGTATGGCTTTTGCTTTTAATAACGCGATGTATATTACCGCGGGAATTGACGGAACAAATAACAGGTTAACAGAAACCTGGAAAGCAGGAAATATAAACGCAATCGGAAATCATATTCAAAAGAATATTTCTCTGAATATTTCTCCGATCCCTGCAACCGAAGAAATAAAATTTTCAATTGAAGAAGTGCTTTGCGAAAATATAGAGATCAACATCACCAACGCTTACGGAAAAGTTTTCTTTCAGGACATCGGTAAAGCTCAATCCGGAACCATAAACATATCCGATTTTTCAAACGGAATTTATTTTTTCAGGGTCAAATTCAATAATGAAATTTCAACAAAGAAATTCATAGTAAATAAATAATTTACTTCTTCACCGCAACTCTTACTCCCTCGCTGTGACTGGTAAATTCCGATGCGTACATACATTGAATGGTAGTTACCCCATTACTGAAATTACCCGCGTGACTTACATTTAATGAGTACTCAAAAACATAAGTGCCTTTGTTGAGATAACTGAAGAAAAAGTTTGTGGCTGCATCGCGTGTACTTTGATAATAACCCAAGCCATCCTGCCATTTATAACCACTTAAAACATTTACAGGTTCAAAGCCGCTGGCGCGCATGTCTTTCATATGCACATATTGCATATCGCGGTCAACGCGCAACTCAATTCGCACTTTTATTTTATCGCCAATGCTTAATGCTTCTCCGGGTTTTATTTCTTGTAGTACAGGCCCTGAAGAAGTATTTTTTTGCAGGTACAATTTTTTGGTGAGTTTCAGATTTGTTTCGTGCGAAGTTATTTTATCCAGGTTTTCAAAATATTGCCAGTACACTGCGCCCCAGCTGATTCCTTTTCCTGTTTTAACTACTTTTACTTTCCCCATCTCGGGTTTTATTTCGGAGCCGCTCCAAGATTTTTTGAAATATCCGGTTCCTGCTTCTACTTTCATATCAGGTTCTTTTGCGGGATTGATTACAACATTACCCATAGTAATTTCAACATTTGGTTCAGTAGCTAACCATTCGGTTCCTTGTAATAAAAGTGCGTAAACAGCTTCACAAGTTGCTTTGGTGCTTTTCCAATTTTGAGTTTGTTTACTTTTTAATAACCAGATGCGTAATTCATCAGCAAGTTTTGTGTCGGCAGCAACTTCAGTGAATGCTTCAATGATTAAACTCTGTGCTTCAACGGGCGCTTCGTACCAATACCAGCCCTCGTAATTTTCTTTGTAATACACTCCCATTTCTTCGCTTTGTATCGCGTTTTCTTTTAAAGATTTGATAATGTCATTAGCAGTTGTTTTATCTCCGCTACGATACAATGCCAGGCATAACATAGATTGCATATAGCGGCCTTTGCCAACCCAATATTTCTTTGCCTGTTGCATAAAATAATTGTAAGCGTCTTTGTTTCCTCCGCTTATGTTTACGTCGGCATAAAAGCTGCGTGCGTATAAGTATTGCATGGCACTGTAAGAAAGATGGTCTTCGTTCTTGTAGTTTTTGTAATATTTTTTAATTTGATCAAACTCCTCATCAATTCGGTTATCGCAATAGCGTATTCCGCGACTCAATGCATTCCACCATTGATAATCAGTACGGATTTTAATAGAACCTAATTTATCCAAATGACCAAAACCACAAACAATATGCATAGTAATGTATTCATCGTCGGGCATACCGGTAAACCAGGGCCATCCGCCGTTGCTGCATTGCATTTGTAAGAGTTTCTTTTGTGCAGAGCCCAATTCATTGCTCATTTTATTTAAGTCGAATAATAGTGCAACGCGGCGTTTACTTTCGCTTTCATCTTTTGAGTCGAGTACCCATGGAGTTTCCTCAAGCATTACGGATTTTAATTCCTGATTTTTTTGCAGGTTAGAATAAAATGCTTCGGGAGTTGAGTTTTTCCACGAATCAAAAACTTTTTTAATAACGGGTTTTGAATTCGCGATATAGCTTGCCAATGAGTTTGCGTAAAAGCGACTGAAAGTTTGCTCGGCGCATTCGTAAGGATATTCCATTAAGTAAGGCAGGCTTTGCACCGCGTACCATGCCGGGTTGGAAGTAAACTCTAAAGTAAGCTTATGATTGCGCAAAGTGGTTGAAAAATTATTCTGATTAATTAATTTTTCGAACGAGAAAGTTTTGGTTTGATTGCCGCGAATTGGTAATGGCATACTTTCGGTAACTAACATGCGATTGGTTAATACAGGTGCTGTGTTTTCTTCTCCGTCGGAAGCGTTGTTTGCTTTTGCCACAACTTTGTAAGTAATAGCACCGACACCCTCAGGAATTGTTAAATCCCAACTAAGCGAAGTACTTTTACTTTTATCTACCGAAAAACTCATAGCAGACGAACTATTCATTAATTTAGCGGTAATATTTTCATTGCTAATGGCATCGAGTAAAGTCAGTTCGGCAGTTCCTGTATAATTCTCCGTACTTGTGTTAGAAATTTTTACCGGCAAAGAAATTTTATCTCCTTCGCGGAAAAAGCGCGGAGCATTACACTGAATCATAATTTTCTTTTGTGTAACAACCTCTTTGGTCATCTGCCCACTCTTTAAATCTTTGGTATGGGCATAAGTCATAAATTTCCATCGTGTAACTGCATCGGGAATTGTGAATTTTATAATAACCTCGCCTTTTTCATTGCTTTGTAATTGTGGATAAAAGAAAGCGGTCTCCGAGAAATTTTTACGCATTTGAACGGGTGCATCTTTAGCAGGTGTTGTTTGTGCATTTGCATTTATAGTTGTAACTTCATTTTCAAGATACCCGTCTTTGCCTCCGCTTTTATCCGAATTTTTGCTTTTCTCACCTGCACTTTCTTTTGTGGTTGCATCGGTAGTAACATCTGCGAATTGTGCGGGCACACCTCCCGTAGCAACAGCCGGTTGTTCTTCGGCTTTCTTCTCATCTACCTCTGTGTCAGGTTCTGTTTCGTGTTGTGTGATACGCATTTTTCGTTTTCCATATCCACCTTTGTAACGATAGCGTCCGTAATAATTGTTAAGCGCGCCGAAATCATTTAAATCGTCATAAGTACGTATTACCGGATAAATATAGTTGTTCAGGTTATATTCATATGAGTAAGAATTCGAAACACTTTCCGTATTAGTCTGCTGGTAAATTTGTGCATAGTAAGTAGGGTAGAAGTAAGCACCCCAATAATGCGGCACAAATGCGTCGAGAGAAGCATCATACATAGACGCCAGTAATTCGGCATTTTCTCTTTCTCCCTTTTTGTTTTTGATAACAACTTTCCACTCCTCATTTTGCCCGGGCAATAATTTGTTACGGAAAGTTTCTGTATAAACTTCCAAATCTTTATTGGTGTACGGAATAGTAATTACCTGCTGGTGATAATAATAGCGGTTGTTTTTAATAAAGCTGATGTGGCAAACAAAATTTCCGCGCATATCTTCGGTAACGGGTATTTCAAAAGATTTCATGTTGGCAGGAATAAAATTACGCGACATAATTTTTTTATCTCTTTCAACTTGCAAAAAGTAACTTACATCTTTATGTGCCGATGACATAATGAAAGAAGTTTTTTCTCCCGGCTCAACAGTTACTTTTACCGGCTCATACCAATC
The DNA here is from genome assembly GCA_035569635.1 of Bacteroidia bacterium. Taxonomy (GTDB): domain Bacteria; phylum Bacteroidota; class Bacteroidia; order B-17B0; family Aurantibacillaceae; genus PALSA-968. Next base: position 3,796 of record DATMMV010000066.1, read on the forward strand.
GGGAACATTTACCGGTGTAATTTCATTTTCTCCTGCGGCGTAAAGAGTTGTATATTTAATGTCTTTTACTTCTATTCCTGATTTGTCTTTGCAGGTGGCTTCCATTAAATAAATGCCATTGGCTAATTTGTTGAGTACAGAAATATTTATTCCCGCAGTATCATTGGCATTGAAAACAATTTCAAGTACTTTTTCTCCACGTACCCATTTGTATTGGTTCAATTCATCTTCGTATAAATCATTCGGAAATAATTTATAATATTCCTCCTTAGAGTATAATTGCTTATCGGGTTGCAGCCATAAGCGTTCGCGGAAAATCCGTTCCGGTTTCTTTAAGGCAAATATTTTTAAAGTGCCCTGTGTTTTTTCGGGGTTATAATTTGCATTATTCGCGCTAATATGAATTTTATTTGTTTCGGCTTTATTTATTTTATCATCGGCAGTGATGTTTAAATAAATGCTTTGATAACCTACGTTTACAGTTTGCTGCAAGCTGTGTGTCTCTCCACTTATGTCTGTTATATCCGCGTAAATGGTGTAATTAAAAATGACATTGTTTTTTGCGGAATATTGTTCATCCGGAATCGCTTTAAATTTTACAAAAAACGCACCTGTATCATTTGTCGTTGTTGTTCCGTTTATAATTTCCGCCTGTCCGCCTGTATTATACCACGGACGATACCACCAGTACCAGTAAGGTAATTGAGCATTGCGTGTAACACGATATTTTACATTCGCTCCATCGGTTGCTTGTCCGGCGTAAGCCAGGGCTTTTCCACTGAAGGTAACTTCGTCATTCGGTTTGTATGTCCCTTCAATAGGATTTGCGCTTACTTCAAAAGTGGGGCGTTTGTAATCTTCCACTCTGAAATAAGTATTGCCGTAAGTTTCAACCAAACTCATTTGTCCGTTTAGTACACCTTGAGGAGCAGTGAATGAACCGCTTGCAGTTCCATACTCATTCGTTGTAAGAGTAAGCGTTGAAACGTTTTCGTAATTCGCATTTTTAAATGTTACCGTTAATTCTTTGTTAGGCAGAATTTTACAATCTTTTCCATTTACTGAAATGTGTAATAATTTAAACTGTACGATTTGCCCGGGACGATAAATAGAACGATCGGTAAAGAAAAATGTGCGGAAGGTAGCGTAATCCGATTCATTGTATTTGTAAAGGTAAAAACTCTGCATACTGTTCAACACATCATTCTCGTATGTAAAATCAACGGTGAAGTTTTTAGAATTATCAAAATCGGTTGCTTTAACCGTGAACATGCCATTTTCATTTGTAAAATACTCCGGACCTTTGTCTTTTTTATAACTGCGGGTTAAATAATCGTATCTGTCAAACCATAGTGTTCCTTTCGCCTTAAGTAAAGGTTTGCCCGTCATGCGGTGCGAAACAAAAAATTCAAAATCGCCATTGGGCAAACGCTGGTTTTGCCACGCAATATTACTTATCTGGAAATTAAAATAACTTATGATGTTTTTACTTATATTAAAATCCGGAGAGGTTGAAGCAAGTACTACATAATAACCAAAATCCAACGCTGGTATTTTTACTTCCACGCTGTGTTCATTAAAATCATCATCGTTAGGAAGGGTGTACGAAAAAGTTTGCACCAATGGCATGGCCAGGTATTTGGAAATTAATTTTTCATTGTAATATTGTCGTGTGAGATCTTCGTTGTGTTTTTGAGTAGTTTTAAAAACTTTAAAATATACTTCGCTGATGTTTTTGAATTTTACCAATGCGCGCGAAGCGGTTTTTGGCTCATTAACCTGTTCTGTTTGACAGCTAAGTGTTTTTATATTTAATTGGGCAATTAACTGTTTGCACAGAGAAGCCCCGTAACTGTCGGGATATTTTTTTATAACATCATTTGCAATCTGATAAGCCGTTTTGTTATACCATTTTAAACTATCGCCCTGCAAGGGTTTGTATCCGGTGCCTTTGGCATTGTACCATACGGCTTTATCATAATGTATTTCTGCGCAGACAGGATTGGCGGTATATTTTTCCTCGAGATTGCTGAGTGCTTTCAGGTAAAGCGAGTCTTTATCGGTAAGATTGTAATTTTGCGAAACCCATTCAAGGCGTTCTAATTCTAAATCAATAAGCGCTTCGGGATTCGTGTCTTTGCTGTGAAATATTTCCGCATCCTGAAAAAGTTTTAAAGCAAAATAATTTAAATTAAAACTATCTGTGTTCAGCGGCAATCGCAATCCTAAAAAATCTTTGTGCCACGCTAAATAATTTTTGTTATTCATGCTGAACGTTATTGCAGGGCGATTTACATTGGCTTCCGTATTTTTGAAGAAATCGGTAGCGCGGTGCAATAAAAAATCATATAGTGTCGGCCGCAATTTGCGCGAATCTAAATTCCCCGCTGTAATAATGGGCTCATAAAAACCTGCTTTAACTCCTTGCAGGCTATCAGGCGCGCTTAAAGAAGCCAGGTAATTTTTTATACAAGCTATTGAGATAGCGGAAAGATCCCATGTTGCCAAATCACTTCCCTTTACTTCAAGTTTGCTGCGCTGTTGTATTTGCCAGCGGTTGTTTTGGTAATAATTCCAGTAGGCTTCAGCAATGATACTTCTAATAACAGGTTTTACAGGAAATGAATTCTCGTTCGCCTCTTCTTCTAATCGCTCGATGGTTTTTTGCAGCGCGTTTTCTTCTTTATAATTTTCAAATTTTGAACGGTTAAGAAGGGCTTTTACAAGTTGCGGCGCATTTTTTTCGCTTTTCGCTTTTTGATAAATAATATCAACCACTTTCAATGCACTTTCGGTAAGTCCTTTGCTCTGACATGAGTCAACCCGCTTCCAGAGTTTATCGTAAGGTTGGTTGGTGTCGCCCAAATAATTGTAGTTTTTATGATTAATGAATGCAGCGGCGGTCATAAAAACAAAGCCGGCAAGGGTTATAAGAGTAAGGAAGTGCTTTTTCATAAAAGGGATTCTTTATATGGGAGATGCAGCAAGGGTTAATTTTCCATAAATGTATAAAAAACAGGTGTAAACGGTAGTACGATTGAAGCCATTATCTGTACCTTTGTTATGTTTTACAAAAAGTGCATTTATTCCTCCGCCTCATAAAAGAAAGTATTTTGTTTGCTTGGCACTCGCTCCTAGCAAATAAACTGCGCACTTTTTTATCACTCCTTGGTATTACTATTGGTATTTTCGCTATTATAACTGTGTTTACGGTAGTTGACAGTCTTGAAAAAAATATTCGCGGGAGCATTGAGTCTTTAGGCAACAACGTAGTGATTGTAGAAAAATGGCCATGGGATTTCGGGCCCAATTACCCCTGGTGGCGATATATGTTGAGGCCCAACGCGCAGATAAACGATCTGAACGCTATTTTAAAACATGCCAAAACAGTTGAAGCTGCTACTTTTAAGGTAGATGTGCGTAAAACCATTCAGCGTTTTTCGAGCTCGGTCGAGAACGCTCACGTATGCGGCGTATCCGGCGGTTATGAAAACGTTTCAAAATTTGAAATAGAAAACGGAAGATTTTTTACTCAGATAGAATCGGATAACGGAAAAAATGTAGCTGTAATCGGAAGAACAATTAAAGACGGATTATTTACTTCGGGCGAAAACCCGGTTGGAAAAGAAATAAAAATATTCGGAAGGAAATTTTTAGTGATTGGTGTGGTAAAAAAGGAGGGAGAAAGCATGTTGGGCGACAGCAAGGACGACCAGGTGATGATACCTGTGAATTTTATCCGCAATATTATCGATGTGCGTCAAGAAAATAATCAGCCGCGATTGGCAATTAAAGCAAAACCGGGTGTAAGTAATTTGCAAATGAAAGATGAATTGGCAGGGATTTTACGTGGAGAAAGAAGATTAGCGCCGGGCATTGAAGATAATTTTGCGCTTAACGAAACAAGCGTACTCAGCAAAGGCTTTGATGGTTTGTTTGATGTGATTGGAACGATAGGTTGGATTATTGGTGGTTTCTCTATTCTGGTTGGTGGTTTTGGGATTGCAAATATCATGTTTGTATCGGTAAAAGAGCGCACTAATTTAATAGGTATACAAAAATCTTTAGGGGCAAAAAATTATTTTGTACTTCTGCAATTTTTAAGTGAAGCGGTTTTTCTTTCAATAACAGGCGGAGCAATCGGATTATTATTGATTTGGATAATTACACTTTTTGCCGGCGATTCTTTCGGGATGGAGATTACACTTTCCATTTCCAATGTGGTTTTAGGTTTAACTATTTCTTTTTTAATCGGAATTATTTCGGGATTTATACCGGCGTATGGTGCGTCTCAATTAGATCCGGTGGAAGCGATAAGAAGTAATTAGGGAAGGTGAATAGGAAATAAGAAGTACAAAAATGCGTAATACAAAACGTCCAACCATACTTTCGGTAGTTTGCATATTCGGATTTTGCTGGGTGTTGTTTACTTTTCCGGGAGTATTTTCTCCTTCGATAAAAAAATTGGGGGTGTTTATGCCGGCTATTTACGGTTTGATAGTTGCTGCGACATTTATTTCTTTCATCGGCGTGTGGCACATGAAACGCTGGGGTACCGAGCTGTATGTAATTTCTTTTTGTTCAAAAATTTTATTTTTTGTTTTAACACAAACTTTCGGATGGAGCAGCATTATCGGCATTCTTTTCTCAGTATGGTTTACTATTACTTTCTTAATTTATTATCGTAGAATGGATCTTAATCTGTAGAGAGATTGTCATCCTGAGCTTGCCGAAGGGTGGTTTACCATCATGTTTTTAATTTACTACAAGAGAATGGATTTGAATCTTTAATTGAAAAAATTCCAACCACCGTTACTCAATCCTCACTCAAATCCAATTCATTAAAATTTTTCTTAAATTTGGTAAAAAAGAATTTTCAGGTATGGATTTTAAATATGTTTTAAGAAAAATTTTCTTTTTTCTTTTGTCCATATCACTTTTCTTTGGCTTGGTTTATTATTGCTCTTATAAGATTGATCAAAAAAGAGCCGAGGAGAAAGAACGAAAAGAAAAATTGGAAGAAGGCCGTTGCGAATTTAACAAACTGGATTTGCAGAATATCACCATTTCATATTACAAAAAATCATTTAAACTTTTTGTTAATGCAGATTCATTGAAGTTTCAGTTTAATGAACAAATCAGATTTGATGCAAAATACGACACCATTGATTATTTCAGAATAGACAATACGGACTTTGAGTTAATAATTAATAAAAATATACGCGCTATTAAAGCAATTGATCTTGATAAAAGTAGTGTATTCGGTTTTTCAATCAGCGGCGAAAAATTTTTTGAGCCCGGATTTGATTTGGGAGATTTTAAAAAAAGATATCCTAAGTCATATGCCTGCCGGGATAACAATGCTATTTCCTGGAGAACTGAAAAATCAGCAATAAGAATAGATAATACCAATTTTAATAACTCTTGCCAATATGCTGTTTTTTATTTTAACAAAGCAGAAAGTCTTTATCGAATAGAGTTTGTTTATGATTTTGAAATAAATTAAACGTTTATTCCCTAAATTATGCCACTTTACTCCAGTTAATTTTCATTTTACTTTCGTTAATCAACTGAGAATTCAAAATCCGGTTTTCCGGTTTTTGTAAAAGCGGGTCAGTATCCAGAATCTCAGTGGCAATTTGTCTTGCTAATTGCAAAATTTGTTGATCTTTAGCCAAATCGGCAATGCGCAAATTTAAAACACCGCTTTGCTGTGTCCCTTCAATATCTCCCGGGCCACGTAATTGCAAATCAACTTCGGCAACTTCAAAACCATCGTTGGTACGTACCATAGTTTCCATTCGTATGCGGCCTTCGTGTCCGAGTTTATGCGAAGTCATTAAAATACAATAACTCTGCTCAGCACCGCGCCCGACTCTTCCGCGTAATTGGTGCAATTGCGATAAACCAAAACGCTCAGCATTTTCAACTACCATCACGCTTGCGTTAGGAACATCAACACCAACTTCAATTACAGTAGTAGAAACTAAAATTTGCGTTTGCCCTTTTACAAAGCGCTGCATCTCAAAATCTTTTTTATCACTGGGCATGCGGCCATGCAAAATACTGATGTTGTATTGCGGCAAAGGAAATTCAACCGATAAGGAATCATATCCTTCCATCAAATTTTTTAAATCTAATTTTTCTGATTCTTCAATTAAAGGATACACTACGTAAACTTGTCGGCCTAATTTTATTTGCTCTTTTATAAATCCGTACAAACGCAAACGCCTGGCGTCGGTATAATGTAAGGTTTGTATAGGTTTCCGTCCGGGAGGTAATTCGTCAATGACAGAAGTATCCAAATCTCCGTAAAGTGTCATCGCTAAAGTGCGTGGAATAGGAGTGGCGCTCATTACCAAAACGTGCGGCGGACTCGTGTTTTTTTTGTGCATCGTTGCGCGTTGTGCTACTCCAAAGCGATGTTGTTCGTCAATAACCACAAAACCTAAATTTTTAAATTGCACAGGCTCTTCCAACAAAGCATGTGTACCGATAATGATGTGAGTTTTTCCTTCAACTAAGTTTTGTAAAATTTCTTTGCGTGCTTTTGCTTTTGTTGAACCGGTTAGTAGCACACAATTAATTCCTAATTTTTCACTGAGTAATGATATCGTTTTAAAATGTTGTTGCGATAAAATTTCGGTGGGCGCAAGCAGCGCAGCCTGAAAACCATTGTCGAGCGCCATGAGCATACTCATAAAAGCCACAATGGTTTTTCCGCTTCCAACATCTCCCTGCAATAATCGGTTCATTTGTTTTCCGGTTCGCACATCGGCACGAATTTCTTTCAATACACGTTTCTGTGCGCCGGTCAATTCAAATGGCAAATGTTCGTTGAAAAAAGAATTGAAATATTCTCCTACTTTTTCAAACACAAAACTCTGTGTGCTTTGTTTGCGGAAGTTTTTGCTTTTTAAAAGTCTCAGTTGTATATAAAAAAGCTCTTCAAATTTTAATCTGTACTGTGCTTGTTTAAGAGTCGCTGTATTCTCCGGGAAATGAATTTGTTTTACAGCCCGCTCTTTGCTGATTAAATTATTTTTAGAAATTAAATGGGTGGGAAGTGTTTCAGGAATTTTATTTTGTAGTTGCGCAACCAAAGTTTCCTGCAATTTCATCAGGCCTTTGGTATCGAGTCCTTTGCTCTTTAATTTTTCAGTACTCGGATAAACAGGTTGCAAGGCGGAATTTAATTTTATACTATCGTCGCTGACTAAATCCACATCGGGGTGCGGAATATTAAATTTCCCTCTGTATTCGGCGGGTTTTCCGAGTACCACATACTCTGTACCCGGTTTAAATTTTCCCTCCAGCCATTTTGCGCCCTGAAACCAGATTAATTCAATAACGCCCGTTTCATCTTTTAAATATGCCAAAAAACGTTTCTGAAATTTATCGCCAAGCAATTCTGTTTTAATAATTTTTCCTTTCAGTTGTACATAAGGCAAGTCTTCGGTAATATCTTTTATTTTATAAAATTTACTGCGGTCAACATAACGAAAAGGGTAGAGGGTAAGCAAATCATAATACGTATAAATGCCGAATTCTTTTTTCAGCAAATCGCCTCGCAGCGGGCCTATGCCTTTTAAAAATTCTATTTTCGTTTCGAGGAAGTTCGACATTATCAATAAAAGTAGAAAATTTGTTTTAGCCACAGATTTCGCGGATTTAAACAGATGATATCTGGGGCATCAGTGTAATCTGTGGCTCTCACTTTGCGGATTTAAACAAAAATCTTTCCGGGATTTAAAATTAAATTAGGGTCAAAAGTTTTTTTAATTGCTTTTTGTATCTCGGTTGTTTTCGGGTCGAAGACTATCGGTGTATATTCTTTTTGTACTAAGCCGATTCCGTGTTCGCCGCTGATGGTGCCGCCTAATTTTTTGCAAAGTGTAAAAATTTCAGCAATGGCTTTTTTTATGTGTTCGCCGTTCCATAATTCGTCGGACATATCGCCTTTTATCATACGTGTATGCAGGTTACCGTCGCCGGCGTGGCCGTAACAAACACTTTTAAAATTGTAGCGTGCGCCGATTTCTTTTATACCTTTAATTAAAGCAGGAAGTTCAGCGCGTTGTACAACAGTATCCTGTTCTTTGCTGATGGCGGTTGCTTTTACGGCTTCGTTTATTTTACGCCGTAGTTTCCAGAGCTCGGCTTTTTGCGCGGCACTTTCGGCAAATAAAATTTCGGAAATATCAAATTTGTTTACTACATTTCCGATAGCTTCCATATCACGCATTAAAACTTCAATGTCATTTCCGTCAACTTCAATTAATAAATGAGCTTGTATATCGTCTTCTAATTTTACGGTGGAATTTTCAACAAACTTAATTACCCAATCCAATGCATCACGTTCCATAAACTCTAAGGCACTTGGCGTAAATCCCGCTCTGAAAATTTCACTAACAGCCGCGCAAGCCTCTTCCGTTTTTCTGAAAGGAACAAGCATTAATAAATTATGTTTGGGGTAGGAAAGCAGTTTAACGATAATTTTTGTGACAACACCAAGCGTTCCTTCACTTCCAATCATCAACTGAGTTAAATTATATCCCGTAGAATTTTTCAAAGTATTCGCTCCGGTAAAAATGATTTCGCCGGTAGGCAATACCACTTCTAAATTTAAAATATAATCTTTCGTTACTCCGTATTTCACACATTTCGGCCCGCCGCTGTTCTCTGCAACATTTCCTCCCATAAAACAACTTCCCTTACTTGCGGGGTCGGGCGGATAGAATAAACCTTTTTCAATAACCGCATTCTGAAAAATTTCATTTATCACTCCAGGCTCAACAGTAGCTTGTAAATTACGTTCGTCTATTTGTAAAATTTTATTGAAACGCTCAACCGATAAAATTATTCCTCCAAAAACAGGAAGTGCTCCTCCGCTCAATCCCGTTCCGGCAGCGCGCGGAGTAACAGTAATTAATTCTTTGTTGGCCAGTTTTAATATTTCAGAAATTTCCTGCGGACTTTTCGGTTTAACAACAACTTCCGGTAAAAAAAGTAAATCTTCCGTTTCGTCGTGGCCGTAATGTTTTAATTTTTCTTCATCGGTAAAAACAAATTCCGCTCCAACAATTTTTTTAAGAGCATCAATTATGGTCGGGTTAATTCTCTTGTACATCGGGTTTAAAAATAAAACTTGTTAGGGCATAAAATCTTCTAACTTACTAACAAATCACCCTTAAGAAGTGATTTTAAAAGGCGGACTATGTTAAAATGAAAAACTTTCTATCTTTGAACAAATCAAAAAGTAAGGTATGTCGTTATTAAGAAAAAAATCTTTAGAAAATTTATTAGCTGCTGCAAGTGAGAAAGGTCTTAAAAAAACCCTTGGCGCAGGCTCATTAATTGCTTTAGGTATTGGTGCTATTATCGGTGCAGGCCTTTTTGTACGTACTGCTGCTGCTTCGGCAGAGGCTGCCGGCCCTGCTGTAACTATTTCGTTTGTTGTAGCGGCTATCGGTTGTCTTTTTGCGGGTTTATGTTACGCAGAATTCGCAGCTATGATACCCATCGCGGGCAGCGCATATACATACGCATACGCGACCATGGGAGAATTGATAGCCTGGATTATAGGATGGGCTTTAATTATGGAATATGCATTAGGCGCGGCAACTGTGTCGATTGCATGGAGCGAATATTTAAATAATTTATTAGGCGGTTCAATACCTTTTCAGTGGTGTCATTCCCCGTTTGAAACATCAATTTCCGGAGTAAATGGCATCATGAATATTCCGGCTTTGTTTATTTTACTCGCACTTTCTTTATTACTGATAAAAGGTACTAAAGAATCAGCGTTTGTAAACGCAATTATTGTTTTTATAAAAGTTGCTATCGTATTAGTCTTTATCTGTATTGGTTGGGGTTTTATTAATCCCTCCAATCACTCACCCTATATTATTCCTGAAGGAGTTGCCGGCCATGAGAGTTTTTTTAAACACGGATGGGGAGGTATTTTAAGAGGAGCAGGTATTGTGTTTTTCGCTTTCATAGGATTTGATGCTGTATCAACGGCTGCTCAGGAAGCAAAAAATCCTAAGCGCGATATGCCGATAGGAATTCTCGGTTCCTTAGCGGTTTGTACCATTTTATATGTGTTGTTTTCATACGTATTAACAGGTGTTGCCAATTGGAAAGAGTTTGAATTGGTTGGTAAAGAAGCGTCTGTTACCTATGCAATAAAAACGCATATGTTAGGTTACGGTTGGTTAGGTACAGCAGTTACTGTTGCAATTCTGGCCGGGTTCTCTTCTGTTATCCTTGTTATGTTAATGGGTCAGTCGCGTGTATTTTATTCTATGGCAAACGATGGGTTACTGCCAAAAATTTTCTCCGACTTACATCCCAAATTCAGTACTCCCTATAAATCCAATATGATACTTTTTGTTTTTGTAGGGTTGTTTGCGGCATTTGTCCCCGGAAGTATTGCCGGCGATTTAACCTCTTTCGGAACTCTGTTTGCTTTCGTAATTGTAAGTGCGGGAATTTGGATATTGCGCCGAAATGCCCCTGATGCGGTGCGACCTTTTAAAACTCCGTTTGTGCCTTTAGTTCCAATTCTTGGCGTATTGGT
>DATMMV010000067.1:0-32894 GCA_035569635.1 Bacteroidia bacterium
CCTCCGCCCAGTAAAGATTCATACCTGAATATGGCAAACATTATTGCCGCTGCCGAAATTACCAACGCGGACGCCATTCACCCGGGTTACGGTTTCTTATCAGAGAACGCCAAATTTTCGGATATCTGCAGGCAGAACAAAATAAAATTTATCGGTGCCTCGCCCGAAATGATTAATGCAATGGGTGATAAAAGTAATGCAAAAGCCACCATGATAAAAAACGGTGTGCCATGCGTTCCCGGTTCTGACGGATTATTAGAAAATGTTGCGCAGGGTATCATATTGGCAAAAGATATAGGTTATCCGGTTATCATAAAGGCAACAGCAGGCGGTGGCGGAAAAGGAATGCGCATCATTTGGAAAGAAGAAGATTTTCAGGCATTATGGGACAGCGCAACCGGTGAAGCCGCCGCCGCATTCGGAAATGGTGCCATGTACATGGAAAAATATATTGAAGAGCCCCGCCATATTGAAATACAAATTGTGGGCGATCAATACGGAAAAGCATGTCACTTAAGCGAACGCGATTGCTCTATTCAGCGCCGCCATCAGAAATTAGTAGAAGAAACCCCATCTCCCTTCATGACTCCGGAATTGCGCGATGCAATGGGTGACGCTGCGGTTAAAGCCGCTTTATCTATCGGATACGAAGGTGTGGGAACCATAGAATTTTTAGTGGATAAGCACCGCAATTTTTATTTCATGGAAATGAATACACGTATTCAGGTTGAACATCCGATAACTGAAGAAGTAATTGATTACGATTTAATAAGAGAACAAATTTTAGTTGCAGCGGGTGTTCCTATTTCGGGGAAAAATTATTATCCGCAGTTGCACGCTATTGAGTGCCGCATTAATGCTGAAAATCCTTTCGATAATTTCAAACCTTCACCGGGAAGAATTACCACTCTTCATACTCCGGGCGGACACGGGGTTCGTGTTGACAGCCATGTGTACAGTGGTTATATGATTCCTCCCAACTACGATAGTATGATCGGTAAATTAATTACCGTGGCACAAACACGCGAAGAAGCTATTGCAAAAATGTATCGCGCCCTCAGCGAATATGTGATTGAAGGAATTAAAACAACCATTCCTTTCCACATGAAACTGATGCAGAACGAAGAGTTTAAAAAAGGAAACTATACCACGAAATTTTTAGAAACCTGGGATTTTAAAGAATAAAGCATCAAAAACGAATTCTAAGGCATGGTATTTGAGGCTTCGGGTTTTAAAACAAACTATGAAATCGAAGATTCACGAATACCTTATTTCAAAAACTTACAACATGAGTAAAAAATTAACCCTGATTCTGGCAGCAAGTACATTTGTTTTTGCCTGTACACCCAAAGCAAGCAAAAGCACAGCAACAACAACTACCGGCTCTGCTCCTACTGTCACTGCCAAGCCTACTACAGAGCCCGGTGATGCGCATGTTACAGCAGCCAGGGTAAAATTCCCGGATGTTACACTGGATGTACTTAAACAAGGGCACGGCATTTATTACGGTGCCTGCACGCGTTGCCACGGCGCTAAAGATATTGTAAGGCGCGACGAGAAAGAATGGGTAGGTATAATGGATGATATGGCGCCTAAAGCCAAATTAACTGCCGAAGAAAAAGACGCTGTGTGGAAATATGTGATGGCGGTTAAATTAGTAGCCGCTAAATAAATTTTCAGCCAATTTATTTGACTGCACCTTTTTGTATTTTTTAAATACGTGATTGATTTTGATTCTGAACAAATCAATAATCATCGTGAAACTATGCTTTAATATTTTTACGCTTGTTCCTTCCTGACTTCTTAATGTAACGGGTAAACGTTTAATCGTATAATTACGTTTTAAGGCTATAGAAAGAATTTCCACATCAATGGTAAATCCGTTTATGCGGCTCACTCCGAATAAATCTTCCGCTACATCAGCCCGAAAGCCTTTAAGGCCGCACTGTGTATCAAACATACCCCCTGCTACAAAACGACCCACTAAAAAAGAAAACCACGAGCTGGCTATTTTCCGTAGACCCGGAATTTCGCGGTGATAACTTGATTCGGCCAGTGTCCTGTCTCCGATAGCCAGGGCAAAGTCTTCTTTATCCAGTGAATACAGAAATTTCCCGAAGGCATCAGCCTCAAAAGGTATATCGGCATCGGTAAATATTCTGAATTTTCCCTCAGCATGCAACATTCCTTTTTTAAGGGCTGCGCCTTTGCCCATATTCGTCGGATTTTTGAGATACTTACAGGCCAATTCTTTTGCGGCGGCAGCTGTATTATCGTCCGAGCCATCATCCACAATAATTATTTCATAAGTAAATCCCTTTTTATCCAATCCGCTCTTGAGGTACGGAATATTATTCTTCAAAACAACAGAGCTGTTATAGGATGGTATTATGACACTGAGGTAAGTCATTCTTGGTTGGCAAAAATACTATTCTTTTTTAACCCCGTCAGGTGGTTTTTTCTTTAAATACTTTCTTAACTTTGAACTTTAATGAGAAAACTGCCTGTTTTTATACTTTTTGCGATTTCTTTGCTTTTCTCTTGTAAGACAGATAAAAAACCTTTTTCTGTATCCAACGTAAATTTTATGTCGAATACGGCGGGCGCTTCCGATTCGGTTATTAAAATGAGGATTGATTTGGATGAAGTAGTTTTAAACGGAATCGAAATTCCCACAAAAAAACTAACCGCTAACGGTTTTTTTAATTTCTCTTTTAAAATCAAAAATACTTCTTCAGGTACCCAGGTCTTTTTTTATAAGTTTTATTACCAGAATGAAACGTATAAATTTGAGGAAGGCGATAAACTGGCCGGTGAAAATTTTTACGGAAGTTGGGAAAACCCTCAATTTATTTTTAAATCTACCAAACAATTAGCTCCGGGTGAAGAAATTGAAATACGGGATAGTTTTAGAATTGTAGGAAACCCGCGCGATGAAAGAGCTTTTTACGGCTCTGACCCCATGAAACATATTGTAAACGACGAATCCATTCAAAGCACCATCAATTATATTAAAACAATTCCGGAATGGGTCAATAAAATTACTGAAAATGCAAGAAGAAGAAAAATATCACTTGAAGAACAGATGTATATGGACGCGCTCTGGTCTTTGAACGAACAAAGAGAACGCGACTCCACTTACAACAACCGCTGGAAAAGAAATCCCAGAATGGGGGTTTACAAATTTTTGCTGGTTATTACGAATCCGGAGGATTTTGATGTGATGCCCGCTGAAATTAAAGACCTTTCACGCAAAACCACAGACAATAATTTTATAAACCCTTTCAGTTATTTTTTGTCTGATAAACCCGACAATTTAAAATACACTACAATAGTTGAAATTGGAAAAAAATTACAGGTAATTACCAAAGTGGATTTTACAAAGGGGATGTTTATTAATCCTTTAACACTGAACAGGGTTGGCTTTACAAAAGATTATTACAATGCGGATTGCAACGACAGCATTGACAAATATAAAAATGCGCAGGTAGAATTGTTTATACATAACATTAACCGCGATTTTGTTTTACACAACGTGCCCGAGCTTGCCGATGTAACCGGAGAAAATTTTTCAAGAAGCCAATATGAGGCAATGATAAAAAAGTACACCAATTCTTCTTCGCTTGTAAATACATATGTTAATGTTACCGATTGCCCCTGTAAAAATGCGCGTGTAAATAAAGCAGAAAATTCAGTAACATTGGTTAACCCGGGTAACATCGCACCACCCTTTAAAAAAGAACATGTTGGGGTTAACACGAGAATTGGTTTTACATACGGAAAATTTCGTGCAAAAATAAAGTTCCCCGAAATGCTCAGCAAAGAAAATGTATGGAACGGCATTACAAATGCTTTCTGGATGATTGCGCAGGATGTAAATTCCGATTGGAACATGCGCAGGCCCTGCAACGCTGAAGTTGCTTATATACCCAAGCAAGAGCCGGATAATGAAAGTTCACTCCAGAGAAGCCGTAAACAAATTACTTATTCTGAAATTGATTTTGAAATTGTGAAGGATTCAAAATTCTGGCCACGCACCTCTTACAACAAAAGCAATGCAAATTTTCAGGAAGATAACGCTGCCAATAATGATGATATTATGGTAACCTGTACCAATTGGGACATGGCCTGCCATGAGCCCGAAAAATTCAGTATAGGGGCAAAACAATTTGAAATTGACGGGGAAAAATACCTGTTCCATCGGTGGAATTCTTTTTACAAGGCGTTGACAACCAAAATTCCGGTTAAGCACGATGAAATATTTAAGAAACCATACTATTATTTTGAAATAGAATGGTTGCCCGAAAAAATAATATGGCGCATAGGCCCCGAAAAAGACAAAATGAAAGTTATTTGCGTAATGGATAAAACTATTTCGGCAATACCAAATAACCAAATGGTTATGATTATTACACAGGAGTGGCACAATCAGGAGTGGTGGCCCACGGCCCCGTATAAGCAAAATTTTATTCCGTTTCCTAAAAAAGATATTATCGGCAAAGTGTTAGAAATAGAAATTGAATAAATATGGTATTCAGCAGTGTAATATTTTTAGTTTATTTTTTGCCGGCTTTTTTGCTGATTTATTTTTTAACACCTAAAGTTGCCAAAAACTACGTGCTGCTTGCGGCCAGTATATTTTTTTACGCATGGGGAGCGCCGCGTTTTATTTTTGCCATATTGGCAACCACTACGGTGGATTTTTACTTTGTGCAACTATTGCACAACTCGCAAACCGAAAAAAGAAGAAAATTGTTTTTAATTCTGTCTCTTTGCCTCAACGTAGGCATGTTGTTTTATTTTAAGTATTGCAATTTTTTTGTAGAGAACTTTAATGCAGCTTTGGGTGCATTGGGTGTTAAAGAAATTTCCTGGACAAAAGTTATCCTTCCTATAGGTATTTCTTTTTACACGTTTGAAAGTTTAACATATGTAATTGACGTGTACAGAAGAGTACACAAACCCTTGAATAATTTTTTACAATACCAGTTGTATATTATTTTATTTCCGAAACTTATAGCAGGGCCCATTATTCGTTATCATCAGATTGCAGATCAGGTTGCTGACCGTAGCGCGAATGATACAATAGATAACAAGCTGACCGGGTTTTTTCGTTTTGTTATCGGGCTCTCTAAAAAAGTTTTAATTGCCAATACGATGGCTTTAAAGGCGGATGAAATTTTTGCTTTGCCGGCAGCAGAACTTACAACTGTAACAGCATGGATCGGAATGCTTGCTTATACTTTTCAGATTTATTTTGATTTTTCCGGTTACAGTGATATGGCTATCGGCCTTGGAAAAATGATCGGGTTTAAATTCCCGGAAAACTTTAACAACCCCTACATTTCAAGAAGCGTTACCGAATTCTGGAAACGTTGGCACATGACATTGGGTAGTTGGATGAAAAACTACTTATATATCCCGCTTGGTGGTAATAAAGTCAATTCCAAAACGCGGTTATATTTCAATTTATGGCTGGTATTTTTAGTTTCGGGGTTCTGGCATGGTGCCGCTTGGACCTTTATTATCTGGGGAATTTATCATGGATGCTTTTTAGTGCTGGAAAGAATGTTTCTCTTAAAGGTATTTGAAAAAATCGGCAAAATCCCTTCTACAATTATAACTTTTGTTATAGTAGCAATAGGCTGGGTATTTTTTCGTGCCGACACAACATCACAAGCGCTTGCTTTTACGGGAAAACTTTTTGCTTTTCAATTTCCGGCAACAGGTTATTTTTTAGACACAGAGTTCAAATTTTATTTCCTGCTTGCTGTATTATTTTCATTTTTTGCTTCCTTTAAAACCGGCCAAAGAATTCAGGAGAAAATTTATTTTTCAGATTATAATATTGCAGGTTATCTCACCGGGACATTTGCTTTCTGTTTTCTGTTTTTAATTTCACTTGCATCGATCAGCTCTTCCGGTTTTAATCCATTCATTTATTTCAGATTCTGATGAAAATGATCAAACATATACTCCTTGCATTTATACTTGTGTTTCTGTTTATGTTTTACTTTCAGAAAAAATTTAATTTTATTAATATTAGGCCGTTAGACGGGATTAAAGAACTTGCTGCCAAGCCGAAATTTACTTTGCAAAATTTTTTCAATCTTCAATACCAGGACTCATTTAATCTGTATGTTAAGGAAAATATCGGGTTTCATTCTTGGCTGGTACGCAGTTTTAATCAACTTAACTTCAGTTTTTTTCACACTACAAAAGCGCCCGGCGTGGTAGTAGGAAAAAACGGCAATCTTTTTATTGAGTCCTACATAAATAATTACACGGGCATAAATTTTATTGGAAAAACGAAAGCCGAAAACAATATCCGGAAAATAAAAATTGTACAGGATTCCCTGAAAAAATATGACATTGATTTACTTATTGTGTTTGCAATAGGCAAAGCAAGTTATTATCCTTATAATATCCCTGAGAGTTATATGCTTCGTAAGAAAGATACCACCAATTATAACTATTACTCGGAGCGATTTAAAAAAGAAGGAATTAATTTTATTGATTTTAACCGGTATTTTATTGAACGCAGGAGTTCTTTTGTATACCCGGTTTATCCGGAGTATGGCACACACTGGACTCCTTACGCATATTCACTGGCTATGGACTCTATTATTCATTATATAGAAAAAATGCGGAATATTGATATGCCTGATTTTGATTATTCTAAAATATACCTCTCTGATTCTTTACGGGAGAGAGAATATGATATTGGTATTTTATTAAATCTGTATAATAAACTTCCGCATAAGCCCATGCCTTACCCGGTTTATAAATATTACAATAAAAAAAATCAGAAAAAACCGGATGTGCTAGCCGTGGGAGACAGTTATTGGTGGTGCATGACGGGGGACGATATACCGTCACATGTTTTTAAAGAAGATGTGTACTGGTTTTATAATAAGGATATTTATAAAAAAAACATCAAAATGGAAGATGGCACACAAAATATATCTTTCGCCGACGAAACTGTGAAGCGGGATGTAATACTGCTTATGGCAACTGAAGCCACTTTTGATCTGTTTCCTTACGGGTTTATTGATAAGGCGTATGAGCTTTACGGCATGAGCACCAATGAAAAAAAGAAACTTATTTCTGATATGATAAATGGCAACGCCGAATGGAAAAAATCTATTACCCAAAAGGCCAAAGAAAATAACATCAGTGAGAAAGAGCAGTTTAACAGAGATATGGAATTTATGTTAAAACAGGATTATACTCCTGTTAAACCTATCTCATGGTCTTATAAGGCTATTGTAGCTGAATATGTGGAAAAAATAAAACGTGACCCGAATTGGTTTGAAGAAATAAAGAAGAAAGCTGTTCAAAATGGCAATTCTTTGGAATTTCAGTTGGAAGAAGATGCCTTGTTTGTCTTTACCAATGAATACGGAAGTCAAGATATAAAGCGCCAATTTGAAGAGACCAGAGGCCGCATCCTGTCAACTCCCGAATGGGTTGAACAGATCAAAGTTAAAGCAAAAAACAAAAACATACCTTTTGAAGATGCTCTTGAACTGGATGTGAAATATATTTATGACACTGAGTTAAAACCGAAAAATTAAAATTTCAATCCACGTAAACTAAATGGTTTTCAGTTCCTCCATATTCCTGCTGTTTTTTCTGCCCATTGTGTTATTAATTTATTTTATCTGCGAAAAAAAATATAAAAATTATGTTTTATTACTCGCAAGTATTATTTTTTACAGCTGGGGTGCGCCGAAATTTATATTCGTAATTATCGGCACTACGTACCTCGATTTTGTCCTGGTTAACAGGATATCAGCATCCACTGATAAAAAAACACGAACTACCCTGCTTCTTATATCAGTTTGTGTTAACCTGGGTTTATTGTTTTACTTTAAGTATTGTAACTTCTTTATTGAAAATATAAATGCTCTTTTAAGTTGTTTTCACGCCAGTCCCATTAAACTGCTGAACGTGATTTTACCTATCGGTATCTCATTTTATACATTCGAAACTTTAACTTATGTAGTAGATGTTTACAGGAGAGTGCATATCCCTTTAAAGAAATTTTGGGATTATTTGCTATATATCCTTTTCTTCCCTAAACTTATTGCGGGGCCTATTGTAAGGTATCACGAAATAAGCGATCAATTAACCAACCGCAACGAAACCATTGATAATAAAATAAACGGTTTATTCAGGTTTATAATCGGCTTATCAAAAAAAGTACTTATTGCCAATGTATTGGCAGAACAAGCAGATAAGATATTCGATTTATCACTTGCTGATATAACTACGAATCACGCATGGAGCGGTGCCCTGTTGTATACATTCCAAATATATTTTGACTTTTCGGGGTATTCGGATATGGCAATTGGTTTAGCGCTGCTTTTTGGGTTTAGATTGCCGGAAAATTTTAATAACCCGTACATCTCTCAAAGTATAACGGAATTCTGGCGGCGCTGGCACATGACGCTGGGTAATTGGATGAAAAATTACCTGTATATACCTTTGGGGGGGAATAAAGTAAAATCAAAGTCCAGATTATATTTTAATTTATCTCTTGTATTTATTATTTCAGGCTTTTGGCACGGCGCAGCGTGGACATTTATTATCTGGGGGGCTTATCATGGTTTTTTTCTTATTATAGAAAGATTGTTCCTGTTACGCTTTTATAAAAAGGCCGGAAAATTAATTTCGACCCTTCTTACTTTTTTATTTGTCGTGATAGGATGGGTCTTTTTCCGGGCTGAAAATTTTGGGCAGGCTGTACTATTTATAAAAAAAATGTTTCAATTCCGCTTTTCAGGTCAACTGGTTTTTCTTTTCGAAGAAAAACTTATTTGGATTTTTTGCATTGCAATTGCTTCCTGCTTTATTTGGACAAGTACATCGGCACAAAAATTCCAGCAAAAACTGATTCTTGATTCTCCGGGGCTTTTAAATACATTCTTTAAAAGCATTGTAGGTATTGTATTATCTGTAATTTGCCTGGGCTCGGTTGTCGGCTCTAATTTTAATCCCTTTATCTATTTCAGGTTTTAAAATGAAAACGACGGTTAAAAAAATATTTTTCATTATTTCCTTATCGGTGTTCATCGTTCCTTTAGTGGAAACGCAATTCAGATTTTTCCATTTGGATTCTTTAAAAGGGGCCTACACAAGAAAAAACAAACCTTTATTTACTGATTCCACGTGGTTTAACGGTAAGTTTCAGTCTCCGTACGAAGAATATATTAATGATACGGTAGGTTTCAGGTCACTTCTTGTAAAATTTTCTAATCAATTGGACTATTCCTTCTTTAACAAATTGCATGCTTATGATATTGTTGTTGGAAAAAATAACAGTTTGCAGGCAACCACCCATTATGATGCCTATTTGGGAAAATTAAATATTCCTTACCGGTCCATTGATAGTTTAAGTAACAAATTAAAACTGTTACAGGATACTCTTTCTAAAAAAAATATTTCGTTGATTTTTGTATTTGCTCCCAGCAAAGGAAGTTTTGCTATTTCCGAAGCTCCTTACTCATATGATACTACCCGGAAAAACCTATCCTGGTACAGCCAATATCTTTCAGCCTTTAATAAAAAGGGTATTACCTATTTTGATTTTAATCGATATTATCTTGATGCAAAAAACAGAACCCCTTATCCTTTATACACCAAATACGGAATACATTGGTCTTATGTAAGCTGCGCATATGCATTTGATACTTTGTGCAGGTTTATTAATCAAAAACGAAATATAATATTACCCTCCGTAAAATTTAAAAACCCGATTGCAGCTGACAAACCTTATAAAGAAGTGGATATTGACCTGACACCCAGCTTAAATTTACTTTTTCCCATAAAATTTGATGAAAAATTCTGGATGCCCGATTTTATCGTAAATGCCGACTCTTCTTCCGCAAAGGTGAACGCACTTTTTGTAACCGACAGTTATTTTTGGAATATCACTTCTTTAGGCTTGCACGACGAAATTTTTAATCACTGGTCCTTTTGGTATTATAATGATACCGGGTATGAAAAAAATAATCCCGGCTCTTTTCTCGTAAGTTCAAGAGACATCGGAAAAGAGATTGAAAAGCACCAGGTAATTGTAATTATGGCAACATTTACAAATCTTGATAATCCCGGATGGGGTTTTATAGACCGGGCCTATAATCATTACTTTCCGGCTGAAGATAAAAAATTAAAAGAAATTATTGCACAAATAAAAAGTAACGAAGGATGGCTTGAATCCGTCAGAAAAAAAGCCATTATTAACGGAAATTCACTGGATAAGCAAATTTACGAGGATGCCGTTTATCTTTATAATAAAAACAAAAATTAATTACACCCACACTTTTGTTGTGGCCAGCTCCATCATTTTTTTATCTCCCGGGCTGTCGCCGTATATAACAATTTCGTCAAACTCGTTCGTGTTATAATGCTCTTTAACACGGGTTCTCTTTTCTTCTCCGTTACAGTTTTTGGTTTTTAGTTTCCCGGAAAATACACTTGACAAATATTGTAACTCGGTACACAGGCAATCAATTTGGTATTGCGTACAAAATAGTTTTATCCATAAATCGGGTGAAGCAGAAACAACAGCCACACAAAACCCTTCTTTTTTATAAAATTCTATTTTTTCGAGAAATTCCCTTTTAATTATATTGTTCTTCATCAAAAAGTCAAAATAATTTTTTCCCATCTCCTGCATTTCGTTTTGGGGTTTATTTTTGAGATAATGAGATAAAATACGTTCCTTTAATTTTCCACCTTCGTATAATTTTAATTTATATAGTAAAAATAAGGGTGCAAAAAGTGAAAACCCGGAATAATACCGCAAAGTGCCGAATGTAAATTTAAAAAAAAGCGGAAAAGTATCTTTTGTAGTTATGGTTCCGTCAAAATCAAATAATACCAGTTTTTTCTTTTCCATGACTGTTTTTCTAAGCCCGGTTAAGAAGAGGTTTTTCGGCGATTAAAAAATAATGCGGGTACACAAAAACCTGTTTGGTATATTCCTCCTTTATTTTAAATCCCGTTCCTTCCAACCATTTTTTTGCTTTAGCTACAGAAATTTCATTTCCGATTTCTCCCGCAAAAACTATGTCATGCATTTTATTGCATAAAACAAAAGGGCTTGCTCCATTAATATCCTTCAGGATTAACTGAGCGCCCGGTGCCATCTTTTTAAAAATCGATTCCAAAAAAGAATGTTGTTTATCCTTCGGCACATGATGTAATACATCTATCAAAAAAATAACTTCATAATCCGACATTTCATCAGGGAAATGCGCGCCATCAAATGTTTTAAAAATAAATTCTTTTCCGGCTCCGTATTTTGCGGCAAGGGCGTTTGCATTGTTTATAAGCACTTCACTTATTTCAATGCCCATGATTTTTTCTACCCCGGTAAAATTAGCGGCAACCAGGCTGAATTGCCCTGACCCGCATCCTATATCAAATAATTTTTTTTTGTTATGCGTATACTTTAATAAATCATCAAAGGGGCAAATAACCGGCCTGTATTTAATTTTCAGTTTATCTACAAAACCCGAATTGATGGAAGTTTTCTCCAGAAATTTTATGAGCTCCTTATTACTTATCATTTTATAAAATATATTATTATCACAAAAAATAAAATCCAGCCGGCAATAATTAATTTAAGAAATAAATCTTTCAGCACTAATTTTGAAGGGTACCCGCTGTTATTTTCTACCAAAGTAATCTGCAGATACCTGAAAACACCGAGTATTACAAAAATTGTTGAGATGTACGGATGCTTGCCGGCAAATCTGGCATTTACTTCCGGCGAGGTTATATATAAAATATAAGATACGATTAAAACAGCGCAAAGTATGCTGATGGCGCTGCTGATAAACTCTAAATTATATCCCGAAATAGATTTTCGCATTTGAGAGCCTGTTTCATTCATAATAAGCACGTCATCTCTTCGCTTTGCAAATGCAATAAATAAAGCCAGCAGAAAAGTCATAATATATAACCAATGAGAAACCGGTATTCCTGAAAGATTGCCACCCGCTGCCACGCGTAATACAAAACCAATGGCCACTATAAATGCGTCCATAACAGAAACCTGTTTAAGGCCCAACGTATAAGCAAGATTAATTGCCAAATAAATTGCCAGTACAATTAAAAATGGTTTGCTTACTATACAGGCCGTTATCACGGATGAAGCACATAGTAATACAGAAAGCGATGCGGCTACAGAAATTGTAATTTTTCCGGAAGCTATCGGACGGAATTTTTTTTCGGGATGCAGTTGATCGCTTTTAACGTCAATTATATCATTAAAAACATAAACAGCGCTGGCCGCCATACAAAAACACATAAAGCCGATGCAGGATTCAAACAGCCCGTTTGAATTTAAAAATTGCCCGGAAAAAAAAAGCGGCGCAAATACAAACAGGTTTTTTGTCCATTGATGTACGCGAATTAATCTTAAATACGCCTTTATCATCTTTATTTTTCGTTTTCTTCCTGCTGCAATAAATACTCAGCGTCTATTTTCAATATCTCGTTCAGGGGCATTTTCCATTCTTTTGATTTAACCTCCTCTTTTTCCATCCATTCCGCATGCGACTTTATACGGTCTTCAAGCATTACTAATTTTTTGTTTCTTAATATTTGATAGATTTCCTCCCCGCTTTTTTCGCACACAAATTCTCCTTTGTTTAAATAAGCCCAATTATTTATAAAATGTAATTTGGGTTTTATAAAATTAATCTCCTGCTTTGAAAAACCGTATTGCACCAAACTATCTACCATATCCTTATGCACAGCCATTTTTGTAATTTCATTCTTGTTTCGCAGGTAAAAAACAGGCGAGGCCGAAGGCCTGAAGTCATAATCACGGGTTGTGCGTACAATAAAAATAGTCGGGTCGGGGTTATATAAACCCGGGTGCTCTTCTATAAACCATTTTGCCAAAGGCTTATGCACATCCTGGCTCCAGTCAAATAAATTAAACTGGTCATGATATAGCGTGGTTATGGCTTGCGTCATAAAAACATAATTCATCAGGGTTAAACTCACCACGTGCCTGAATTGATTAATACTGATAATTGTAAATATCAGTACAATTGCGCTGAACCAGGAGGCATAGCGGTTTACCACAGCCTGCCCGTGGTTCCAGTTACCCATGGTGCTTACCACGCAAGTCATTATGATAAGAAAAACAGGAAAAAGATAATTAAAATCAAAAGGTTCTTTTTTTGAAATAATTAAAACCCATTTACGGATAAAGAAAAATACAAACAGTAGCAGGATAAGCGGAATTACTAAAACAACACCTTGGTTTACATCGGTGTAAAAGCCAAACACACGGGTAAATGTAATATATTCCGTACTTAAAAAACCGGCATCCTTAATAAGATTAGTTGTATTATAATGCAGGTAATAAAAAATGGCAGGCCACAGAAAAATAACCGACGATAGAAATATTCTGAAAATATTTTTAAAATTAAATCCTTTATCCAACATGGTTTTCAAAGCCATAAATACAAGTGCTACTAACAAAGGTTGATTTTGCAATGCGGCAACTGCAACCAGCAATATTCCCAAATAATGCCGCTTAAGTAGGAAAAACCAAAAGCCTAAAGTAACGAGGCATACCGTGTATACTTCGGGATGTGTCCATCCCAAGTACCAATAAGCGCTTGAAAAACAAAACGACAAGGCTATAAGAACAGTTTGCCAGAGGGCAAAAGGAGAGGAAAAAAGTAAAAAGAAACAGGTTATTATTACAAAAAAAGCATTTGTTACCTGGAAACATCTCAGCGGATTGGCTCCAATCTTTTCGGCGATATATCTTCCGGGGGCGTTTAACCAGGAGTAAAAGAAAAAATGATAGCCGTAATTTTTTGCGTTCTTATCAACGTAAACGCCGCCAAATTGCGACATAAATTGTAAATCCTTTAACATAAAATACTCGTGCATTTGGTCAAAATGCGGGTACTTATAATTGTCTTCCCATTTATGCGTTCTGGTATAACTTTTCTTAAACGAATCAAAATCTCCAGGCCTTATATCTGAGCTGAAGTGGTTATAAACCGCTTCGGTTGTCATTATATACTCAGGCCCGTCGCCGGTAGGATAAGGAGTAATATCATTAAACGCCCTTCCGAGATATAAGAAAGCAACCGCGAAAAGAACAATACATTTTATAAATATCTCCTTCTTTTCCTTAATATAATTCCAGAATCTTCCCATAAACGAAAGCAAACTTAATAATTTAAATGCTAGTGTGTTACTATTTTACATAATTGTTTTCAAAGACTTTACTATTAAATATCCAAAATCCCCGTTTGTATGAAAAACGGCATTTTATTTATAAAAAATAGTATTTTAGCCAAAGATTTCATAGGGAATACGGAATACCTGATGAAGCCCTTAAAATAACTTAACCCGCTTATTATACAGCTAAAACATGTTTAAAAAGAGGTATTCTATAATTCACTCTTCATGCCATATAATTGACAGTAATGATAGTTACGCCTTAGTTTTTCATATTCTCAGGACATGGGCAAAATACAAGGAAACAAAAGTTAAAAACCCGGTAAATTATCTTAATCTGATTCCTTTATGAACAACATACTTGTAAAGTATAAGTACCTTTTTGCATTTGCCATTTTCCTTATCCACCTTATTTTTAAAAGTTATGGTATTGCTTTCATCAGTTTTTGGTTTGATGAAGCCTATAGCGTGTATTGGTCGGGCCATGACATTTCTGAAATAATTGAAGAAAGCCTTAAAAATGACCCTAATCCCCCACTCTATATCAGTCTGCTTCATTATTGGGTAATGATTTTTGGCGACGATGCGTATGGTATACGATTGTTCTCTGTTACCGCAAGTTCCCTTGCGGGCTCGGCATTGTTTTTATTTTGTATTCGTTTCTTTAACTGGCAAACGGCTGTTTTTGCTTCCATGATGTATTTTACTTCTAATGAATTATATTTTTATGGTATAGAAGCAAGGACTTTTTCAGTGTTAATTTTATTCTCTATTCTTACTTATCATGTTTTCTTAAGCTTAGTAGAAGTTCCGAAAATTTGGAAAGCATTGCTTTTAGGAATATTGAACGCCTCTGTTATATATTTTCATCTTCTTGCCGGGTTTATAATCGTTGGCGAAATTATTTTATTTCCTGTTTTAGCACTTCATATTATATATCCCCTGAACGACATTGAAAAAAAGAATCTGCGGTTCAGTGTTTCTAAAAAAACACTGATTCTTTTTTGCCTTTCTTTGTTAGCAACCTTTTCGTTTTTGTATCCGTGGATTGAACGGCTGCTTCAATACAGTCAGAACGGAATTAAAAACTTTTGGCTGGCCAAACCAACTTACCGCGTATTTAAAGATTGTATCTATGATTTTTTTAATTCAAAAGATTTATTCAATATTTATACATACGCGATATTACTTACTTTATTACTTGTGCTGACTGTTAAAAAATTACGCCAACAGCCAATCAGCAAAAAACTGATTCTCTTCGCCTTTATAGTCGGCCCGGGCCTTATTTTTATCAATTACTTTATGGCCGGATATATTCCAATATTTCTTAAGCGATACGTGCTTTTTACATCCATAGGCTTTATCCTGCTTTACGCATATATCTTTTCTTTGCTTAAGCTCAATTTTTACATCAAGTTTCTCGTATTCGGGGTTTTGTCCTTTTTTTCCCTTCAAAAAATTACGTACCCGCGCGAAAGTACATTTGAATACGATAAAGCTATTGTATTTCTTAAAAAGGTACAAAGCAAAAATACTTTTATAACTAATGACTGCCAGGATCTTTTTTCTTACTATTATGACAAAAGGAGCTTTTATATTAAAGCCTATCATCTTAAACATGAATATCTGAAGGCACATGGCATTTATACCCCATTTAACACGGACTGGCCTGAAACCGAAAACTTGACAGGTTATAAAATGATTTATCATACAAACACTTTTGAAAGTATAGGTGACCCCGGGCATATCATCGAAAACAAATTAAAAAGTAAGTTTAAACTTATTACTACCATAAATTATTTTAAGGGAATTGAAATACAGTGTTATTATAACCCTGCTTATAAAGAGCCTTTCTCTAAATAATTATTGGATATCTGAACGATATTTTTACGATAATCGGTTTTATTTATTAATTAAAATCCCTACATTCGTATATATTTCGTTGGAAATCTGAAACGCACCTATGAAGCCCTCTGAAGAACTTCATCAGCTTATACACAGCCTCAGCATGTCTGAGAAGAGGTATTTTAAAATACACTCCTCACGCCATACTATTGGCGATACCAATAATTATACACGCCTGTTCGACGCCATTGAAGCGCAGGCCGAATATGATGAAGCGGAAGTTAAAAAAACTTTTGCCGAAGAAACTTTTATCAAGCATCTTCCCTCCGAAAAACATTACCTCTATAATCATATTTTAGAAAGCCTTAACTCATTTAACAAAGAAAAAACTTTTCTTGGCCGTTATGCTTCCACTCTTACCTCCATCGAAATTTTATACAACCGCGGGCTCTTCGCGCATTGTAAAAAATTAATTAAAAAAGCTAAAACGGAAGCTTACAGCCTGGAAAAATTTTCCATCCTGATGATCCTTATCCATTGGGAAACCATTTTGTTTATCAATGCCGAAGATGATAAAAATCTGTATAAAAACATACAGGAAGAGTTACGATTGCTTGACGCTCTTAAAATTCAAACCATACTGATGCGGCTTGCATTTGACATACAGATTCAAATCGACAAAGGGACCGTAACGCCAAAATACATCAATGCCTGTAAAAAGGATCTCAAAAATATTTTTCCTCCAAAATCGGAAATAAACAGTTTTTGGTCCAGGTACTATTATTATTCCGCATTAGCACTCATTTATACTATTGAAAGTAATAACACCGAGCGCTATCGCTGTTACCGGGAAATTAAAAATACTATGGATAAAGCACCCCAGTTTATAAAAGACCTGCCCGCCATTTATCATTTAAATTACAATAACCTGGCAAACATTATGCTGTTCCTTAAAAAATACAGTGAAACAGAAACATTACTTAAAGAACAACGCACTTTTTTACCTATTTATGGTATAAAAAACCCCACTTTTCAATCCCGCGTTTTTATTAATACGTACGAAAGCGAGCTGTATCTTTATTATAAAACCGGTCAGCATGAAAAAGCGGCAGCCGTTATTGCTGAGATAGAACCTGAATTAAAAAAAATTGACCTGACTTTCGGCCCTATACTTTACGATTTATTTTATTTTATAGCTATTACCGAATTGATGGTAAAAAATTATAAGGGAGCTATTAAATGGCTTAATAAAATATTAAATGTGGAACGCGAAATTAATTTCCGCAAAGAATTGCAGATAAACGCACGTATGCTTTACCTCGTTGTGCTGAACGAAACTGATGACTTACTTTTTGAAAATCGCTTACAAAACACGCGCCGGTTTATAGCGCAAGAGCCTTCTTTTAAAAAGCAAACCAAAATATTGGAGGGTATTACCTTTGCCGGCGAGGACTTAACAATACTCAAAAACAAAACAGCGCTTAAATCTATTGTTGCGCAATTAAAAAAGGAACATCAGGTGGCAGGAGAAGAATTACTCAATAAGAATTTTGATTTTGTTGAGTGGCTTGAAAATAAAGCAAAATAAAATTATTCAGTTAGTAGGGAAAGGATTAAAATAAACCGCTCCGTTTTTGGCCGGGCCGAATAAATAGTGCTCCGTATTGGTAACCTTCTCAATAAAAAAAACTGCATTGTAAATTTCGGCAAGCTTTCTTTTTTTTAGCAGTAATTTTTTCATGTTATCAAACCCTCTGTAACCAACTTCGTACACACGTTGAGTACCACAAAGCCAATTTGCTGTTTTTTCATCAAGGCCCTTTCCATCCATTGGTAAAAAACCAATCTTCACTCCGGTAAGGCTTACAATATTTGAAAAAGAACCAATGGGGGCGGGCTTAAACGAAAATACTCCCGCCTCGAGAGCAGAACATTTAAATTGTTTTGTCCCGGTATATTCACCTTCGTTGAAAACAAAACCAATTGCATAAAATTTGTCTCCGAATTCCTGCTTTAACAATTTTCCCATCGAAGGCAAACTGCCGCCAGATGCTACATGCTCGTTATGCGCCCATAACATCATTTTATTGCTGCCGGGTTTTAAATTATGCATCCATTTTACATTACTGCACATATAAGGGTCGCGCTTAAAAAAATCTACGTCACCGCTTTTATACGTATCGGTATACTGAAAAAGGCATTCTAATAAATGACCTGCTTCCGTCCATTTTTCTTCTCCGGCAAGTAAAACATATTTTTGATGATTGCTTTTTAAAGTATTTATTATTTTCGAAATCGAATTAGCATTTTCCGTAAACTCCTTATCGCCGATTTTTTCTTTGGGATAAGTTACCTCCTCAAACTTTTTCAGAAAAGGTTTTATCTGTGTAAGGTAAGCAGTATCGGTTTGTTCAAAATATTTATACAAAAGTTTAACCGCATGGTGCGGGCCGTGAAAATCAAAGCCGAAAAAAGTTACTTTGTCTTTATTCAGAATATCGTCATTATAAGCCTTCATCCACTCAATCATATCCTTCATTTCTTTTGTTCGCCACATAAACGACATCTTCATCACCACATCGGTAACTTTCAAGTTGCCCCTTCCGTTTATGTAATCATTAACCAACAAACCCGCGGCATAACTTTCTTCCAACCCAAATATTCTTACATCGCTTCTTTCGCACAATAATTTAAAGAGCCGGTGTTTCATGGTAAAAAATTCCTTTGAACCATGTGTAGCTTCCCCGGTGGCAATAATTTCTTTTCCCTTAAATGCATCCAGCAAAAAAAGTAAATCCGCGTCTTCAGAATTTGGCTCAGCTGAAGTGATAGTTTTCATTTTATTTTTTATTTGCTGCACTTTTAAAGAATCGCCCGACGTATGGGCAAAACACATCCCTGAAAAAAATATAAAAAGCAGGATATATTTCAATTTGCCCATGGTTTTACAGAAACGAACACAAATAGGTGTTATTGTATGCAAATTACGATTTTAAAAGCGAATTAAAAAGTGTTTTTTTAAATTGAGAAATTTTTAACAATCGTCATTTTATGGTTTTAGCGAAACATTAATAGCTAAATTTACCTTTTTATTAAGAACATGGCCTCACAAATAACACTTTCTGAAAACGCCTTACTTGCCGTTAAATTTATTAATCACACCCATAAAAATGTTTTTCTTACCGGTAAAGCGGGCACCGGTAAAACCACTTTGTTAAAACACATTATTGAAAACACGCATAAAAAAACACTCGTTGCCGCACCAACCGGCATTGCCGCTATTAATGCGGGCGGAGTAACTATTCACTCTTTATTTCAATTGCCCTTCGGGAGTTTTGTTCCGTTTAACCAACAGGGCTCCGCGTTTTCTTCCGCCTTTAAAATGACAGACCCGGCTTCGCTTATTAAAAACCAACAAATGGGCGAAAACAAAAGGCAATTGTTACGCGAGTTGGAACTGTTGGTAATTGACGAGGTGAGTATGCTCCGTGCCGATTTACTTGATGCAATTGACGTAGTGTTAAAATATGTGCGCCGAAAAAATTACGCGCCATTTGGCGGAGTACAGGTATTATTTATTGGCGATTTATTACAATTACCGCCTGTAGTTAAAAATGAAGAGTGGAGTGTTTTAAAAGAATATTATAAAAGTCCCTGGTTTTTTGACGCTCGCGCTTTGCAACTGGAAAAACCTGTTTATATTGAATTGGATAAAATTTACCGGCAAGACGAAGCCGGTTTTATTTCTCTGCTTAATAATTTACGAAACAATTGCGTTACCACCGATGATATTTCTCTTTTAAATACTTTTTACAAACCCGGTTTTAAACCATCTCCGAAAGAAAATTACATTACCCTCACTACACATAACAACAAAGCCGCCGCGATTAACGGAAGTTTTTTAAATGAACTGAAAACAAAATCGCATTTTTTTGAAGCGGAGGTAAAGGATGAGTTCAGTGAGTTTTCTTTTCCCGTGGATAAATCGTTGGAATTAAAAAAGGGCGCGCAGGTCATGTTTGTAAAAAACGACCCGAGCGGACAACAACGTTTTTTTAACGGGAAGATCGGCGTGGTTTCTGATTTGTCAAGTGAAAAAATAGAAGTTGAATTTGAAGACGGAAGCGACCCGGTAGAAGTAGAAAAATATAAATGGGAAAATATAAAATACTCGCTGAACGAAACTACCAAAGAGGTAGTAGAAAACATAGCGGGAAGTTTTACACAATACCCGCTTAAAACAGCCTGGGCTATAACAGTGCATAAAAGTCAGGGGTTAACTTTTGACAAAGCCATTATAGATATTGCTGATGCTTTTGCGCCGGGACAAATTTATGTGGCCTTATCACGCTTACGTTCTTTGCAGGGACTTGTGTTAACTTCTAAAGTAAATTTCAGCAGCCTTGCGCAGGACGAAAAAGTAAGTGAGTTTTCTAAAACAAAATCGGTACAGGAAAACCCCAACGAGTTGGTAAAAAAAGAAACGCTTTTGTTTTTACAATCTTACCTCCTACAGTGCTTTAATTTTAGTGATTTGACGGATTCGTTTAATGAACATGCCGCTTCGTACACAAAAAGCGAAAAACTTTCAGGTAAACAAAAACACCGTAAGTGGGCGGATGAACTGACCAAACAAGTAATTGATTTAAAAACGCACGCGGATAATTTTTCGCAGCAACTCATCCGGGTTTTTTCAAACAAAGAAACCAATTATCTTGAGCTGATTACCAAAAGAGTAACCGAAGCCGATACTTATTTTAATTCGCAATTGAAAAAAATTGCAAGTGTTGTATTGGCTCAGGTTGAAAAATTAAATTCAGAAAAAAAAGTACGGAAGTATTTAACGGAATTGGTTAAGTTGGAACCCCTGCCCTACACGCAGATTAAAAAAATAAATAAGGCCGTGGCTTTTTGTAAATCCATACAAAGCGACACCGCTTTTGATAAACAGGAAGTAAATAAATCAGTAAATGATGTTCCGCGTGTGCAACAACTACAAGATATACTTGCTAATCCGGAACAGGAAAAAAAGAAAAAAGAACGCAGCAACCGGCGCAAACGCGAAAAAGAAACCGGAATAAAAGAACCGAAGCCCGATACTAAACTGGAGAGTTTAAAATTATACAAGCAGGGAAAAATGCCCGAAGAAATTGCGAAAGAACGGAACTTAACAGTAGGAACTATTGAAGGGCACCTGGTAACTTTTGTGGCTAAGGGGCAATTATCCGCTCTTGAATTTGTAAGCCGCGATAAAATAAGAAGCATTCTCACTGCTTCAAAAAAACTCGACACGATGATACCCGGCAGCCTGAAACAGGCTCTTGGTGATGAATTTACTTATGGCGAAATAAGAATGACCATTGCGGGATTGATGGCAGAGGAGTATTCCAGGTAAAAAGTTATGTCATAAAAAAATCCCTTGAAATTATTGATTTTCAATGTATTTACTTCTCTTTGGTTAGCCTGTTTATCATTTTCTCAATGTTCTTTTCTGAAGGCAAAAGAGTGCGTTGTATCCGCTGCGCGTAATTAATTGAATCAAGTATTTCCTTCTTTTCGCCTTCTATAATTGTTTTCTGTCTCGTTATTTCTTCGTTTGCCCTTTTCTTTTGCAAAAAGCTCCGGTAAGCGTATAAAGCAAAAAACAATAAAATTAAACCTACGCCTGATACTGCAATTAAAATTACCTGTTGTTTTTTTGATTCAACTCTTGCCAGCACCTCTTTCTTTTCCAGGTCGGCTTTTAAATTTGCCTTTATCTCTATTTCCCTCTTTTCAAATTCAAACCGCAATTGGTTCTTTAAAATGGCCTTTTTTGTTTCCTTACCGGCAATACTATCTCTCATCAATACACTTAATTCATAGTTGATCATTGAGTTTTTATAATCTCCAAGTGCTTTATAAATCCTGCTTAAATTCTCCGCCGCCGGTTTGATATTCACGGGATAACCAATTTCTTTGCTTAGTTTCATTGATTTCAGTGCATAGGCCAGGGCCTTATTGTATTCTTTATTTTCAATATAGATTCCGCTTATATGATTGAGCGAAACAGCTATGCCCCGCTTGTCCTGAACCTCTTCTCCTTTGGCTAAAGACCATTCCAAATATTCAAGCGCTTTTTTATTATTTCCAAGTCGTTCATATACTGATCCTATATTATTAAGGCAAATCCCGATTCCGGCTAAATCATTAATCTCCTTCTCAATTTTTAATGCCTGCTCAAAATATTCCAGGGCAACATCAAGTTTTTTTTCATTCTCATAAATAAAACCAATATTATTTAATGAGGTAGAAATTCCGCTTTTATCATTCAGGCTTTTCTGCAATTTGAGGTTTTTCTCAAAGAATTCCAGCGCCTTCGTGTTATCACCCTGTTGCTGATACAAAACAGCAATATTATTAAGAACGTTGCTTATTCCTTTTTTATCCTCAACTTCCCCCCTTATCTTTAAACTTCGTTCATAATATTTTAAGGCCTTCGGAATGTCCCCTAAATTTTGATGGAGAACGCCTAAATTATTTAATTCTATCGCCTCGCCGATTCTGTCCCCGATCTCTTCGCTTATTTTAAGACTTCTTTCAAAATAGTCTAATGCAGTAGCAATGTCTCCTTTATTCTTATATATAAAAGACAGATTACTTAAAATCTGCGCCTCGTATTTCAAAAAAGTATTTTTTAAACCATTATTAGATCCATTCAGGGAATTCAGGTTTTTTTCGACCAGGTTTTTTGCTGAATTCCACAATATCGTTGCTGAGTCCGGTTTATCTAAATAAATTTCTTCGCCACGTTCAATCAATTTTCTGCAACTTATAGTGTCCTGACCGGATTGAGCTTGCATTAAATTTACAACAGCTAAAAAAAATATGCCTGTTAATTTATGGTTGAAAGTAAAATTCATAAAGCTTGTTTTAAACTATATCTGCTTCATTGTTTAAAGGTAGACAAATATTGTTAAGGGCTATAGTGAATGTTATATACGGGAATGTAAAACAAAGTAATTACAGAAGCGACAATTTTTCGGTTCTTCAATGGTAATAGTACGTGATTATTTTTCGAGAATGTTTTTCAAAGTTGACAAACTAATATCCATATCTTTCGCAACCGATTTTTCTACCATTGGTATCATTATGTTCAAAGGATATTTCAATGTACCGGCATTGCTCCAGTATACTTTGGTTTGATCCTGATAGTTATGAGGGTTGGATAAAGATTCTGTCTCCATGATCATATGGGCAATGGCAACCATTGGTTTTACAAAACGAATTTCTGTTTCAATTCTTTTTCCTTCAATGATGTTCTTAATTTCCTTTTCTCCTACACCGGCATTTTTATTTCCGCTCCAGGCATAAATATATCCAACTGTTCCGTCCGTTCCTTTGAATTCTCTTTTCCTGTCGGGGCCAGCCATTGCATGTTTGTTGAACTCGTCCTGGTTTTTGAGCAATTTTAAATAGTCAAATACTGTTTGTCGGGGCGCATTGATGATAATTTCACGCTTGACATAATGTTCCCTCTTCATGAAAAGCGCAAGGATTAAAGGTATGGCAATGATGCCTGCCACTACAAGTAAAATGGTAATTATGGTATTCATTTTATTGTTTTTGTAGATTGCAGTTTAAATAACTTGAATTTATTCTGTTATACAATGACCGCTAACTTGCGGATTGTCGCCACATATCCATTTTTAAGTATTTGTTTTCATTTGCAAATGCCAAATACGTTATCTAAAGTAAAAATAGTAAATATTTCTAACAGAACCCCCTGATAAACTATAATTTATCAAGGGATTGAACAGGTTGCCGACTTTATCAGGTATTGACTAATTGCAAAAAAGATTTGTATTACTTACTTAACGAATAAAACAAATAACTATGCGTCGGGATTACAACAAGGAAAGGAAATAAATTTACTCAGGAAAACCTTTGCCGTTTTCAATAAGTTTGATGAGGCTATCTTTGATATGATGTGTCCAACCAGGTTTACAACTCTCGTAGCATTCACTTTGTGGAGTCATCCCTTTATGGACAAAATCAATTTTAGTTTTCCCGTTCTTCTCGGTAAGATTCCAAATAATTTCGTTCTTTTTCCATTCTTTCTTATCATCAATCCAATGCAGATTGCAGTCGGTTACCAGCCAGACAACTTTCTTCTCAGGAATAACTTCAGAAATTTTGAAATCCACAAAGGTATCCTTAGGCCCTCCAAAATACACAGAGAATTTATCGTTTAGTTTGGCAGCCTTTCCTTTATATTTTTTCGCCCACCATTGTTTAACCTGGCTTATGCCTTTCATACTTTCTTTCGCGGTAGCTTTGACTGTGAAGTTTATACTGAAATCTTTTTGTTTTTTCATGTTGTAAAAATTTATTTGTTATTAATGTATTTTAAAAATGGGGTTTGCCGTACATGATCAAAGTATACAACCAATCCTTAATTACCATATTCCAACCCTCAGAACACCTAATATAACTCTCTTTTTCCGGAACAAGGCCTTCATGAGTAAAGTGAAGGAGGTAGGAGTAACTTTTGGCGCTTATTTCAAAAACCATTTTGGTGTTTGTCCACTCCTCCTGATTTTTCAACCAACTGAGCTTGCTTTCAGTGACAAGCCATACCACCTTTTTACCGGGAATAACTTCAACCAACTTCTGTTTTGAGTAGTGAGCACCGGGATGGTTAACAATGAACTCATCATTCGCGTTAATACTTCTTCCGGAAAAGTCTTTACCGCCCCACCATTTTGCGACATCGTTAGTGATGCGTTGAAAAATCTCCTCCGGAGAATTTGTCACTTCAATGGTCGCTGTATAGTTTTTATTTACCATTTCGGATCAATTAAATTTTATTTTGCCTTGCCATTTACTACGAAGTTGTAAAACATCTCCTTTATGCACATATCACATATTTGAACTAACCGCTCATACTCATTTTCGAGAATGGGGCCATCATAAGTAAATTTAAGCAGGGTATTATCACCTTTAGGAGTTAATTCAAAAATCATTTTTGTACCCGTCCAATTATAGTTGTCTGTTTTGCGGATACTGTCAGTTACAAGCCATACTACTTTTTTGTTGGGTACTAATTCTGCCACTTTGTTTTTTGAATAATGTGTTTCGCCTGTTGTGAAGACAAATTCATCATTTAATTTGTTACTTTCTCCTTTAAAATCTTCGGGCCAGAATTTTGAAACATCATTAAGCAGATGGCCAAAAACAACATTTGAAGGTTTAGGCAGATCGACGCTTACAGAATATTTTATCATTTTACGTTGCTTAAACTGGCCTTTTCCCGTGGTAAAATAAGATAATAAACTTGTCCGGATCCAATGAGACCAGCCAGGTTCACAATCCTTGTAACATTCAACGTCGGGAGTGAGGCCCTC
Organism: Bacteroidia bacterium; assembly: GCA_035569635.1. Lineage (GTDB taxonomy): Bacteria > Bacteroidota > Bacteroidia > B-17B0 > Aurantibacillaceae > PALSA-968. The sequence continues at coordinate 25,458 of DATMMV010000067.1, forward strand.
ATGAGTAAAATTCACTATAGTTCCTCCATTGCTTTCGGACAGATCGAATATCAATTTTGTATTAGCCCATTCTTTCTTGTTAGAATACCAGGGCATGTGGCAATCCGTAACCAGCCAAACAACTCTTTTACCAGGGACTAATTCTGTTATTGTAAAATTGAAGAATGAATCTCCGCCCATTTTTACAACGAACTTATCGTTTTGCTTTTCCGAATCGCCGCTAAAAGTTACACCCCACCATTCAGGAACTTTACTTATTTTTTTTGTTGCTTCGCCGGCACTAATGCTTGCGGTAATACTGCTTTGAAAGTTTTTCTTTTCCATGATAATTTGTTTTAGTGATATAAATTATTTTTCCTTTGCCTTGTTGTTTAATAGAGTTTCTAATTTTTTCAATTTGCCGGTCCAGAACTTATCGAAGTAGTTTATGAAGCCTTGAATTTCATCGAAACCATTTTCTTTTAAGGTGCAATATCGCTCACGGCCTATATCTTTTATGGAGATAAAGCCTGCATTATACATGATCTTTATGTGTTTTGAGACAGCAGGGCGACTCATATCAAAATTCTCAGCCAGGGCGTTAATGGTCATGCTGTCTTTTGAAAGCATCATTAGCATTTGTCTGCGGCTTGGGTCGGCAATGACCTGGAATGCATCAAGTGTTTGTGTTATCATTTCTTGGTTGCGTTAATGTGTTCTTCAAATCGTTTCCAGCAGCTATCCCATCCACCGCTGTGATTCAGGATATCTTCCAATACTGTAAATCCGTCGTGCGATAGTTGTAGTTCTGTGCCATTGTCTTTTGAAACGAGTGTCCATGTAACTTCCGAATTAAAAATTCTTCCATCCGATGTACTTCCGTCCCAAGTATAAGAAAGTTTAGAAAAGGGTTTTATCTCTAAGACTTCACAGTTCACAACACCAACGTATTTACTACCTTCTTTGGCCGCAAAAGTGAATTGGAATTTTTGGCCAAGAATGGGTTGAAAATTGTTTTTCATTAACCATTGCTCAATGAGTTCTGGTTTGGTCAGGTATTCCCATACTTCGTTCGGCGATTGCTCGAAAAACCATGTTTTTTTAATTTCGTTTTCCATAATGAGTAACTTTCAGGTTACGCAAATATATGTAACTTTTAAGTTACCTAACAAATTATTTTTATGTTAAAAGATTGTTTTTATTGATTATCACGGAATTAAACTTAATTTAAGTTCATTAATTTTTTGATATGATAATAGATGAAATAAAGAAGGGCTTTAACCAAACGGTTGATACCTGAGCGAAAATGAAAACGGGCAAAAAAACTACTGCTGGCAAGAGTGCAACACTTACGGATGTGCTCACGAATATTAAGGTGGGCATCTCGGAAATTAATTAATAATATCTCCTTTGTTATTCGCCAACTTTTCGCGCCATTTTTGGAGTTCCTCAGGTGTTTGTCTCACCCAATCTGTTACTTCGCCAACGATTTTCAATGGTGCTTGGGTGCGGTATGAACGTGTCGGATTGCCCGGAAATTTTTTGTCTGTAACGTTCGGGTCATTTTCAAAGTTCGCTGTCGGTTCAACCATATAAACACGTTCACGTCCATCACCTTTAGCTAATGCTGCAGCAAGTCCGGCCCCATTAACCAAGGCTGTGAAATAAATGTGATTCATTGTGAGTTCTGACTTGTAGTTAGAACTGTACCCTGCTGTCAGCAAATCGCCAACCTGCAGATCTGCCTTCGTACCGTGATAAAAAGGGCCTTTGTCAGATAGTTTGTTCTTGAACGAAATTGCTAATTCATGATTCTTTTTTGCTTTGTCAGGGTCGTTTAAGTCCTCATAGCATTTGGCAATGTTTGAATATAGAGAAGGAAAAGCTCCCGTAACAGCTTCGTTATTTATTTTTAATGCAAACTGCAAAGCTGTTTCGAGCCATTTTAATTTGTCGCGAACATCTTTTTGATGTCGGGCCACAAAATGAGCAGCGATAAATTTTTCAAAGTCGTTTGTCGCTTCGTTCCAGGCTTGAAGAAATAGTCTGCTTGCCTCTTCAGGTTTGCCTTTTCCTTCCATGTCCATACCTTGAACACAGAGTTTAATAACATGGTTGTTTGGGTTGAATTCCATTTTCTAATTATTTTGTCTCTTAATTGGAAAGAAAAAAGCCCCAAAAGTTCGAACTTTTAGGGCTTGTCTGTTTGGGAGGTCCCGTCCGGATTCGAACCGGAGTAGCAGCTTTTGCAGAGCTGAGCCTAGCCGCTCGGCCACAGGACCCTTTACTGACGCGCAAAGATACAGAATAAAAATAAACAATGAAAGCAAAGCTTTTTCCAGTGCGGTTTTGCTTAAAATTATATTTTGTTATATTTGTTATAACAGTTATATGAGTACAGAGCCTCTTGCCATACACGATGTATACAAATACATGAACGAAAGACGTATTGTTATGTCCTTCCTCGGCGATTTTACACACAAAGTAGTTACCTCACTTCTTTCTTCCGTAAAAAAAATTATCGATACCACAGAAATGGACTTTCAGCTTAAAAAGCGATTCTATGCCGTTGTGGTTGAGTGCCTTGATAATATAAGCCGTCATAACTACGCGCTTGAAGGAGAAAGGTTTCCTGAAAAACACACTTCCACCATTTTTACTATTTCCGAATTCGACGACCATTTTACCATTCAAACCGGAAACTATATTCATAACAAACACGTACCCTTACTTTCTCAAAGACTCGAAAAAGTAAACTCGCTCGACAAGGAAGGTTTAAAAGCGCTATATCGCGAAAAGATAACTGAAAGTCCGCAAAGCGGAGGTGGCCTGGGGATCATTGATATCTCTATCCGTACCGGGTGTAAAATAAGTTTTGATTTTAAACCTGTTACCGACGATATTTCCTTTTTTGTTTTACAGACTATAGTAAGTAAATAAGCTTATGGACGCAATATTATTAGAAGCCACACAAACAACCCCTAAAGTTATCATCGATCCGGCGAGTAATAAGTTTGAGATTTCAGGCGAATCAAGGCCTGAGAACACAGCTAAATTTTTTGCGCCCATTGTGAGCTGGTTTGACGGTTATCGCTCCGTACTTTATTTTCAAAAAAACAATTTCGGTAAATCAAAAAAAGTAAGCATTGATTTTAAATTAGAATATTTTAATTCCACCTCGGCAAAATTTATTTTAGACATTTTTTACCAATTGGAAAAAATACATAAAGAAGGGTACGAAGCCGAAATTATCTGGCATTTCGACGCGCGCGATACCGATATGAAAGAATCGGGCGAGGAATTTTCCAAATACGTGCCCTCGCTACCTGTTAGCTACAACGAATTTTAACGCTGCAAATTTTCCGGGTATGAGAAAACTGGTATTTTCTTTTTCTTTACTCATACATTTTTCATGCTATTCGCAGGTCAGGCACAGGCTTGATTCTTTGTTTAAAATTATTGCCGCAAATCCCAAAGCCGATACTTCATTGGCAAAAATCTATAATGATATTGCTTACAGTTTAATGCGGATTAATCCGGATTCTTCTAAATTCTTTGTTGACAAAGGCCTTGCCTTATCGCAACAACTGAATTTTAAATCAGGCGAAGCATTTGCCTACAATACTTTGGGTGTACACTATCATATGCAGGCCGATTATCCCAGGGCTATTGATTATTACGAAAAATCAAGAAAAATAAAAGAAGCTATCGGTGATAAAAAAGGAATGGTAAGCTCGCAAAACAACATGGGTATCGTATATTATTTATTGGGCCAATATGCAAAAGCTCTCCGGAATTATCATCATTCATTAGAGATACAAAAAAACCTGCAGGATACTGCCGGAATGGCGAGTACCTATAATTACATTGCTTCTGTTTTTTATTTTCTTTCCGATTATGACAAGGCACTCCGATATTATTTGAACTCCTTAAAACTGAATGAAAAAATAAATGATAAAACCGGTATTGCCCAAACACGAAACAATATTGGTATTATTTACAACACGCTCGGAAACTTTGATAAGGCCATTGAGAATTACGAAGTTTCTCTGGCTATTTCAAAATCCGCAAGTGATAAGTATAATATGGCTTCGGCTTATAACAACCTTGGTTCCGCTTACCAGAAGAAAAAAGATTTTACCAGAGCCATGGAGTATTTTGATGAAAGTTTAAGATTAGCGAGGGAAATAAACAATATACAGGGTATCTCTTATAATTTATTAAACATAGGTTCGCTTTTAGAAAATGAAAAAAAGTATGACGATGCCCTGGTTAAGTATCGTGAAGCACTTACATTAAATAAAAAAACGGGCGAGCAGTACAGTATTTCCAATACTTATAATTCTATCGGTAATATTTTACTGAAACTGAATAAGGGAGGCATGGCACAAGAGGCATATGTTAATGCATTAAAAATCGCTAAAGAAATAAAAGCAAAAGATTTAATCGCTACCTGTTATAATGGTTTTTCTTCTGTTTATAAAAGTAAAGGTGATTTTAAAAAATCGTACGAATACCTAAACCTGTACTCGGCTCTACGCGATTCTATTTTAAGCGACGAAAAAAACAAAAGCATGGCCGAAATGCAAACACGCTTTGATACCGACAAAAAAGAAAAGGAAATTGAGTTGCTTACAAAAAATAAAAGCATTGAAGAGCTTCAGTCGGTTGAACAGGTAGCAAACATTAAAAAACAAAAAGTTGCCATCTATTCTTCTTTAGGAGGCATTACGCTCGCATTGACCCTTGTATTTTTTGTTTTACAGGGCCACAATCAGAAAAAGAAAGCGAATAGTTTATTGGAAGAAAAAAATATTGCCATACAGGAGCAAAAACAAATTCTTGAAGAAAAGAACATTCAGATTACCGACAGCATTGAATACGCAAAAAGTATACAGGACGCTATACTTCCGGCACAAAACAGTTTTACGGAATCTTTTACCGATTCGTTTGTTTTATTTAAGCCGAAAGATGTTGTAAGCGGTGATTTTTACTGGTTATATAATAAACCTGATTATGATTTGCTTGCCTCTATTGATTGCGTTGGCCACGGCGTACCCGGTGCTTTCATGGCGCTGCACAGTTATAATTTATTGGAGCGTATTGTAACAGAAACTAAAAACGGTTCGCCTGCACAGATTTTAGATGAGCTTAATAAAAAAGTATTAGAATCACTCAATCAAAAAAACGAAAGCTCCTCAGCCAAACATGGGATGGATATGGCTCTCATAAAAATCAAAAAAAACACTATTGAGTTTGCAGGAGCAAGGAATCCGTTGGTTATTATTTCTCCCCTTGGAGAAATTACAGAAATAAAAGCCGATCGTATGTACATTGGCGGTGCGCAGGGAAATTTTACCAATCAAAAAATTACCACTGAGCCCGGCAGCATGCTTTATTTATTTACAGATGGTTATGCCGATCAGAAAGGAGGGCTACAAAACAAAAAACTTTTTGTGAGTGAATTAAAAAAAATACTCCTTTCAGTTTCCGGAAAAAGTACGGATGAGCAAAAAGAAATTTTACAAAAAACTTTTTCTGATTGGAAAGGAAAAAACGAACAGATTGATGATGTTTTAATAATCGGGATCAGAACGTAGTGAAAAAATATTTGATTATACTTTTTTTAGTTTCATCGGGCGTTTCCTTTGCCGGGCCCGTCGACTCGCTCCTAAAATTGATTCCAACACATAAGCAGGATACACTGTTGGTGCTTTTATACAGCAACCTCATTACTAAATACGACGACATTGGAGATTACGACAAAGCTATCGCGTTTGGTTTGAAAGCAGAAAAACTGGCAGACTCCCTGAATTATAAATTCGGCTTACAATCTGCCTGCAATAATATTGGTAATTGCTATATGGATCGTGGCAATATTAAAACCGCGCTCGAGTATCACTTAAAAACTTTAAAGATCCGCGAAGAGCTGGGATTAAAACGCGGCGTAGGTTATACCTATCTTAATTTGGGGAATATTTATTTTAGAATGGGAAATGACGGCCAGGCCCTTAAAACTTATATACAATCTATGAATATACTGCTGGCCGCGGGCGATACATTAAGGGTTGCTTCCTGTTTCAGCAATATGGGTTCTATTTACAGCAATAAACAACAGCCGGTAAAAGCCGAAGAGTATTATCTTAAATCGCTTGAGATACGAAAACATTTCGGAGATGACGATGGAGTTGCCGAAACTTATTCGAACCTGAGTGTTATTTTGATGGACGCGCGCAAATACAAACAGGCTCTTGTTTACGCTTTTAAAACAATAGATCTTTATGGTGCTGCGGGAAATAAATTAGGTAAAGTGATTTCTTACAGTAATATTGGCGATATATACGAGCACATGGGAGAATATTCAAATGCTATAAAATACCAATCCATTGCTTTGCAACATGCCATCGAAATGAAAAGCGTTTATATGATGAAGCCTTGCTATCAATTACTGGCTGTGGCTTACGATAAAAAAAATGACTATAAGAATGCTTTGCATTACGCCGAACTGTATTCGAATCTCAATGACTCAGTGATGAATACAGAAAACGCGAAAGTAATTACCGAAATGCAAGCTCGTTTTGAGACAGAGAAAAAAGAAAAAGCCATCGAGCTTTTGCGAAAAGATAAAAATATACGCGAATTGCACATGGGCGAACAGGAAGCAAATATTCATCGCCAACGCATCATTATTTATTCGGTTATCGGAGGATTAATTTTAATTATCGTACTTATCTTTTTTATCTGGAAAAGTTATCGTGAGAAAAAGAAGATAAACATCGGACTGGAGAGAAAAAACACAGAGATTAACATTCAGAAAAATTTAATAGAAGAGAAAAATATTTTTATTACCGACAGCATTGACTCCGCCCGAAACATTCAAAACGCAATTTTACCTCCGGATGAAATTATTAATAAACACATTCCTGATTCTTTTTTCCTTTTTATGCCAAAAGACATTGTAAGCGGTGATTTTTATTGGCTGAGTGCGCCAACTGACGACTGCGTACTGCTGGCCTCTGTTGATTGCACGGGCCACGGCGTACCCGGCGCGTTTATGAGTGTAATGGCTTTTAATATGCTTGAGAATATTATTGCCGATAAAAAACTTTCGCAGCCTTCTTTAATTTTAGATGAGTTAAACAAAACTGTACCGGAAACTTTACACCAGGAAACCGAAAATTCCTCAGCCAAATACGGAATGGACATTTCTCTGATTTCCATAAGCAAAAATGAGATTCAATTTGCGGGAGCTCATAATTCATTATGCATTGTTAATCAAGACAGGCTTATCGAAATTAAAGCCGATAAAGTAACAATTGGCATGGCTACCGAAAAATTTACAAATCACACCATAGAAGTACAAAAGGGGGGTATGCTTTACATGTTTACAGATGGTTATCCCGATCAGAAAGGCGGGCCACAGAACAAAAAATTCTTTGCGGGCGAATTTAAAAACAT
>DATMMV010000068.1:0-3998 GCA_035569635.1 Bacteroidia bacterium
AAAAGTGATGAAGAGTTGAAAAAATTGCAGGCAAAATTTTACCGCTATCTCTGCGATTTATTTTTAGAAACTTTTAAAACGCTTACCATCAGTCGTGCGACTATGTTAAAACACTGTAAGCTGAATAAGGAAACACAAGGACTTTTTAACAAATACGCAGTCGAAAATAAAAACCTGATCATTGTTATGGGCCACTACGGTAATTGGGAATGGGCCGGAAATACCTTCAGTTTATTGGGAAAACATCATTTGTATGTTATTTATCATCCGCTTACCAATAAATATTTCAATCAATTAATAATCGGCATGCGTACCCGTTTTGGAACAGGATTAATTGAAATGAAAAATACCATTCGTGATATGATTGCGCATAAAAATGAATTGAGCGTTACCGCTTTTATTGCGGATCAAACCCCTCCTCCCGAAGGAGCTTACTGGACTAAATTTATGAACCAGGATACGCCGATTTTCAGGGGAACCGAAAAAATTGCCCGGAAATTAAATTACCCGATCATTTTTGTAAATGTAAAGAGAATGAAACGCGGCTATTACGAAATTTTTGCCGAGACCTTGGTTGAAAATCCAGCCTCTACCACCGAAGGAGAAATATCCGAACTGCACACCCGCCGCTTAGAGGAGGAAATCATTAAACAGCCCGAAATCTGGCTTTGGAGCCACAGGCGTTGGAAACATAAAAAATCTAACTAACCTCTGCGTCTTTGCGTCTCTGCGCGCCACGCCGTTTTTTTCTTAAATTTGTACCTGCATGCGCACCGGGAGAGATTTAATAATGGCCACTTTGCCTTATGCAAAGGAAGTTAAGTGGAAAAGCTGGTTTCACACACTCAGCACACTTATTCTTTTAATCGCGGTTAACTCGGTAACTTTTTTACATGTGCATATTGCCATTCGCCTTGCAGCAAGTATTTTAAGCGGATTTATTATTGTGAGAATGTTTGTTATTTACCACGATAACCAGCACCATTCCATTCTGTACAAATCAAAAGCGGGAAATGTACTTTTTACTTTATTTGGTTTATATGTTTTGGCACCAAAAAGCATCTGGAAGCGCTCGCATGATTATCATCACAATCATAATTCAAAATTGTTCAGCGCAAGCATCGGTTCCTACCCTATTATAACCAAAGAAAAATATGAGCGTTGCAGCCGCATTCAAAAAATTTCTTATTTGGCTATCAGGCATCCGTTGACCATTGCTTTCGGGTATATTATTGTTTTTATGTGGGGCTTGTGCCTTCAATCTTTTCTAAGTAAAGCCAAACAGCATTGGGATTCTTTAATTGCCCTTATTATACACGGCGCATTTATCTGGGCTACTTGCTATTTTTTCGGATGGCATACTATGATACTTGCAATTACCATTCCTTTTATGATAGCGTGTTGCACCGGCGCTTATTTATTTTACGCGCAACATAATTTTCCGGGTGTAACATTTAAAGAAAATAAAATTGAGTGGAGTTATAATCACGCGGCTTTGGAATCTTCAAGCTATATGGTGATGAACCCTTTCTGGAGTTGGGTTACTGCTAATATCGGTTATCACCATATTCATCATTTAAATTCCCGTATTCCTTTTTACCGTTTGCCGGAAGTTATGGCAAGTATTCCTGAATTACAACATCCTAAAACCACAACGCTTAATCCTGTTGATATTTACCGTTGTTTCCAATTGAAAGTTTGGGATACAGAAAAGCAACAAATGGTTGGCGTAAAGTAAGCCACAGATTCCCCAGATTGCTTTCTCAACTAATTTATAAAAATAACCTGCGTAATTTGTGTAATCTGTGGCAAACTTATTTCCCGAACAACTCAAACTCCTTCAGATCCGGTTCATATTTTTTCTTCCTGTTTTTCTCAACAGAATAAATCAATTGACTTATATCTTTAAACAAAGGCAGTCCGATTAAATCATATTCGTATTTACCGCTGCCCACAATATTTTTTTCGCTGACGTAAATGGTCGCTGATAGCAAAAACTCCACTTTGTTTTTATAATCCACAATATAAGCTACATCACTTAAAAAACCATACGCACGACCCACAATATTAAATACACGTAAAGTATCACTGCTAATAGTTGGCGCAATCGCCCCGTGAATAAAGTATTTTTTAAAACTGTCGTAAAATATTTTGTTGTCGGGATATTTAGGAAAGTCACTTTCTCTCGGGTACATTCCCAAATATTTCATAGCGAAAGCCCAGTCATCGGGTGCAATTTTGTATTTAAATTTTTCATCCATATAATTGTAAAAAACCAATCGTTTGAATATTTCGTGACAATTGGCCAGGCTCATAAAATTGTGTTTACTGAAATCTTTCGGTTCATACACGCGTTTGCCCAAATCATTTACGTATGCTTTGCCCGCTTTTGCTACGGGTAATGGATGCGGTTTATTATATTCAGCAAAAGTTAATGGTTGTTTATACAAAGCATCCCCAAAAGGCGACAAAAAATAAACCGGCGAAGTAATTTTACCTGTGTCATTTTTACATTGCGCATCCAGCCTGTTTATAATACGAATATTCGGAAAACCCCACTTCTCCAACCTTTGATGGGTGTAATCGCAACCTAAAAATTCATAAGTACGCGCAAAGGAATAATTATCACTCACCAGAAACATTTTTTTGATGTAATGCGCAATGGATGGAAGTTTATTTTCGGAAGTAGTATCTCTCACAACTCTTTTCTGACAAAAGAAAGCGCTGTCGGTAAGCATGGGTGTATTCCTGTCGATACTTTTATCTTTCAACTCATTTATTTTTTCGAGTGCCATAATTGAAACGGGTAACTTCACCAAACTGGCAGGATAAAAAAACTGGTTCGTATCCGCTCTCCAATAATAATCTTTAAAAACGGGTTTGTTGTCTTTGTCGCGGGTAATGCGCGTATAAATAATTTGCAGCCGGTATTTCTTCGGATTATCAAAAACTTTGGCGTGTTGGGACAAATTTTTTCGCAAAAGACTGTCTAAGTACTTCGAAGTTTTCTGGCCAAAACCGGCAAAACCAATGGTTAAAAACAGAATGAGTGGTATATTTTTAATAGCATGTGCCATTTCACAGCTAAAAAAGAGAAAAAAGACTTACCGGGCACATAAAATCACTTTTCTTTTTAACTTTTAATTCTTAACATTTTTTTAGCTAAAAGCTTTGTTTATAGGGTTTTATTTATATCTTTATAATACTATTTTAATGAAATTAAGGCAACTCATATTTTTTGCCGGCTGCGTTTTATTCAGTCATTATTTTGCTATCGCAGGAGAGCATAATCCGCGTAACATTAGTTATATTCAAAACAAAGGGCAGTGGGACGATAAAGTCCTTTACCAGGCGGATTTCCGTGGAGGACGTGTGTTCTTAGAAAAAAATACTTTTACTTTTTTGTTTTACCCTGCCAAAGGTTTCGGGGAGATGCATCCTCATGAAGGGGGCAAACAAGAACCCGGCACACATGTTTTTGACTTTCAGGTTGTGAAAATGGAATTTGAAGGCTGTTCGGAGGCGAAGATTGACGGCTCTGAGAAGAGAGATTTTTATCATAATTACTTTTTGGGAAACGATAGTAAAAAATGGGCGGGGAATGTTCCGCTCTATCAAAATGTAATCTATGATGGTTTGTATCCGGGTATTTCGGTTAAAACATTCAGTGATGTAAATAATGTGCGTTATGATTTTATTGTTTCTCCCGGTGCGGACCCTTCGATTATTAAATTAAAATTTACAGGGCAAAATGATATTCTTGTAAAAAACGGAAACCTGATTCTTAAAACAAAGGTTGGAGATATCGTTCAACAAGCTCCTTTTGCTTATCAGATAATATTCGGGCAAAAGAAAAAAATTGAATGCGCTTATATTTTTAAAAATAATTCAGTAGGAATTGTATTGGGTGAATACGATAAAACTCAAGAAGTAATCATCGATCCCACTTTGGTATTTTCAACTTTTACAGGTTCTACTGCCGATAACTGGGGAATGAG
>DATMMV010000069.1:0-28535 GCA_035569635.1 Bacteroidia bacterium
TTTTTTAATCAATGCAGGAGATCACAACCCTTACTGAAGGCAGAAAATTATATCCTTACCAGGAAGAAGCGGTTGCCAATATTTACAGGAAACTTGCCGAGCTTCCGGATAACGGAAACCTGCTTTTTCAGTTACCTACGGGCGGAGGAAAAACAATTATTTTTTCGGAAATAGCCAAACGCTACATTGCCGAACGCGGAAAAAAAGTTTTGATTCTTACACACCGTATCGAACTATCGCAACAAACATCCGACGTCCTTTCTGATTTGGGAATTATCAATATGGTAATTAACAGCACGATTAAAGTTTTGCCGCGTAATGATGAAAACCTTGCTTATACTGCATTGATAGAAACGCTTAACAACCGTTTGCACGATGAGGATAATTTAGATTTTTTACATGATATCGGCCTGGTAATTGTGGATGAAGCGCACAACAATTCCTTCCGCAAAGTGTTTAAACATTTTAACGCGGTAAATATTTTGGGTGTAACAGCAACACCTTTAAGCAGCAATAAAAAATTACCGTTATACGATACGTATGATGATATTATTATCGGCCAAAGTATTTCCTCGCTGATTGAAAGCACACATTTGTGTGAGGGAATTACTTACACATACGATGTGAATTTAAGCTCGCTTAAAGTTGGTTATACGGGAGAGTTTACCACCGCTTCTTTGGAATTATTATACAGCAACCCGTACATGCAGGGCAAACTGGTGCAGGCTTATGAAGAAGCTGCATTGGGAACCAAAACACTTATTTTTAACAGTGGAATTATTTCGAGCCGCATGGTCTATGAGGCCTTCAAGAAAAAAAATTATCCGGTAAAACATCTCGACAGTACTTTCAGCGACCGTGAGCGAGCCGAAACTTTAGATTGGTTTCATAATACAAAAGATGCTATTCTTACCTCGGTAAGTATTTTAACTCATGGTTTTGATGAACCGGATGTAGAAACAATTATCCTTAACCGCGCAACCAAATCGCTTACGCTTTACCACCAAATGATCGGACGGGGCAGTCGAATCACCCCGGTAAAAAGGCAATTTAAAATTATTGATTTAGGAAATAACGCGCGCCGTTTTGGTTTGTGGCAACAGCCTATTGAATGGAAACACGTATTCGCCGCGCCGCATTTGTATTTAGAGCATCGTTATAAAGACGAGTGGGATTATGAAATGGAGCGCGACTATGACATGCCTGAAGAAATCAAACAACGGTTTTTAAATTCATCGTCGGAAGAATTTATGGTACGTGATAAATACATGCAATGCGTTAAAAAAGGGCTGAAACCTCAATTGGTACTGGAGGAGTCTGTGGAAGAGCATTTTCATAAAATTCAGGATAACGCTTCGTGCTTTGAAGAGGGAATGGAACTTTTTCAACTCTTGCAGGAGGAAGTTAAATACCGCGTAAAACAATTTACTAAGTGTATTAACGCAACACCCAATTATGCCGACTGGGCTTACCAGAATTATGTTTCTAAACTCAGAAGAAAAGTTGTCATCCTGTTTGAAGAATAAAAAGCAAAACATGAAAAAAATAATCGCGCTTTTTTTTGCTGTGTACAGTTTTACTTTTAATGCGCAAACACTTTTTTCAAACGCATTCGGCGATCCTGCAAAGCCCGCGATTGTATTTATGCACGGCGGGCCGGGTTACAATCCCGTTTCATTTGAACTAGGTTGTGCAAATACTTTGGCTGCCGAGGGTTTTTTTGTAATTACGTTTGACCAACGCGGTTGCGGCCGTTCTAAAAAAGATTCTATTCCCGACCATTATAAATTTAATAAAGCCAACGACGATATAAATATTATTCTTAAAAAATACAATGTTGCACAGGCAGTTTTTATCGGCCACAGTTGGGGCGGAACAGAAGCTATCAAGTTTGCGGAAATTTATCCTGAAAAAGTGAAAGCTTTAATTTTAGTTGGTTCACCAATGAATTATCAGCTGGGGTTTAAATCAATTATACAACATTGCGAAGAAAAATTTAAAGCCAAGAAAGATAGTATTGCTTTAAAACAATTGGCGATGGTAAAAAAGATGGACACCACCAAACTTGATTACAGTTCCATGTGTTTTGTATTTGCAGGCAGCAATGGTTTGTATACTCCCGTGCGTCCTTCGACAGAGCGCGATGCAATTTATGACGAAATGAAAAAAAGCAAAAAATTTGAATACGTAAGTAAAATGTCAGGCGACCCTGTGTATGGTTTTTTCATGAATGAACAATATACCACACTCGACATGAATTATTATGTGAAAAAACTCATCGAGAAAAAAATCCCTGTTTATGCCATTTACGGAAAAGATGACGGACTATTTAATGAGAAACATTTCAACATGGTTAAAAATTCCGTTGGCGCAACCAATTTTATTTTAGTAGATGATGCTTCGCACAATGTGTTTTTAGATCAACGCGCTATTTTTGTTGCGCAGGTAAAAAAATGGCTTACTCCGCCACCTGAACCTGAAAAAAAAGGGAAGAAATAATTTAAAATTCGTTGATCCCGTTCACCGTAGTGTACTTCATGGTGTATTTAATTCCGGGGTTAATGTATTTATAAGCACTGTGGCTCATTAAAGCCGCTTCGTGAAAACCGCACAAAATTAATTTAAGTTTATTTTTATATGTATTGATGTCACCAATAGCGTAAATGCCCGGAATGTTGGTGCTGTAATCTTCGGTATTAACTTCAATGGCATTTTTGTCAATTTGTAAATTCCATTGTTCAATCGGGCCGAGTTTGGGGCTGAGGCCGAAAAGTGGAATTAAATCGTCGGCAGCAATTGTTTTTTCTTCTTTGGTTTTTATGTTTTGCACCGAAACTGTTTCCAGGTGCCCGTTGCCTTCAACTTTTAAAAGATTGGTATTTAAAAGCAGATTTATTTTTTCCTCTCCGGCAAGTTTCATCACTTTACTTACAGAATCGGGTGCGCCGCGAAAAGATTCGCTGCGGTGAATAAGCGTTAACTCTTTTGCAATCGGCGTGAGAAAAATGGCCCAATCCAAAGCACTGTCGCCGCCACCCGCCAACACAACTTTTTTATTTCGGAATTTTTCGGGGTCGAGAACCATGTAATCAACGCCTTTTCCGTTTTCAAATTTTTCTAAGCCTTGCGCTTCGGGTTTGCGCGGTTCAAAGCAACCAAGTCCGCCTGCAATAACTACAACTTTGCAGCGTACCTGAGTGCCCATATTGGTGGTTAGCAAGAAATCGCGGTCGCCTTTTTTTTCTAAACTCTCAATGCGTTCGCCAAAAGTAAAAGTAGGATGGAAAGGTTCTGCTTGTTTTTTTAAATGGTCAACCAATTCCTGCGCCATAATAATCGGATAGCCGGGAATGTCGTAAATAGGTTTTTTAGGATAAATTTCGGAAAGTTGCCCGCCCGCTTGCGGTAAATAATCAACAAGGTGGCAGCGCATTTTAAGTAAGCCACACTCAAATATGGCAAACAAACCTACGGGGCCGGCGCCTATAATAGCTATATCGGTTGTAATCATTTCTTGAATTATAGAATTTTTGAGTTATAGAGTTACAATCGAATGGGAAACACTCAATAACTCATTAATCGTATAACTCAACAATTGTTATGCAAAGGTACGAAAGGTTTGTAAAACATCAGTGATAAGTCATAACCAGATATCCTATTAAAAATACGCCTAAGACGGAAGTAAACAGCAGTATCATCCAGGCAAAGGCTTTTACTTCTATGTTTTTTATAAAAATGAACATCAGAGACAATGCTGCGCAAATAAGTATGGCAGGTAAAAATTTAAAAGTAACTGCGCTGTAAATAAAAAAATGTTCTCCTATGCGGGGTACGCATACTTTTTTAAAATCATTCAGTAAAAAACTTTTGTAAATAATAAGGCTGTCGTTTAACACGATTTCTTTACTGTCTTCCGGGTAATCAATAAAAAAAGTGTAATTCTTATTCGTACGGATAAAAACCTCGGCAGGCCTGAAGGTAGCGGGTGTTTCACGCATTTGCTCGGTAGAAGTGGTTTTAAAATACCCGTCGGTAATGGCATCTTTCTCTTCACGGTAAGGCAGAGCCCAATCGATTAAAATTAATTGTGATATCCACAAAAAAGCAATGCTGCTTTTGCGTGCAAAGCGATACAGGCGCGAAGCATAGAGTTCTTTTAAATTGGATTGATGGCGTCTTTCTTTTAATTCAGCGAGCTCTTTGGCTCTCTGCATGCGCTCTTCTATGGGAGGGCCTTCTTTACGAGGCATTTTATTTCTGTTCTACAATGAAGAGGGCGGCTTTTAGAGGGTCAAGTCCGCCATTTTCTCCGGGAACTATAAAAGAAATTATTTCTTTGTTCAACTCAATAGTAAAAACCTCAGCCTTTGGCGCTGTTTCGGCTTTTGGTGAGTTTGTTTTTTTTCCTTCAGTTTCAAATTTTATAACCTGTTTGTAGAATTCATCTCTGAACTGCATCTCCTGAAAAATTTTATTGCTGAGTCCAACGTATTGTATAGCTACGTACCCGGCTTTCGTTTTTGTTATGCCGATTTTTTCTTTTATGCTTTCATCAGAGCTTGTGCTGTAAATAATATATAGCGTATCATTCAGTTTTAATTTTTCACTCAGGGTTTGTGTTTCGGGTATGCGGGTATAAAAAGTTTCCAAGCCGCCTATTTTAATGAATGGTGTTTTTTTGTTTAACTCAACTTTTTTACTAACGCGGTGATTAAACAGAGAAACGGCACTAAGCATATAAGTACCTGGTTTTAAATTTTTTATTACATCCAGATTACCGCTGTGTAAACGATATACAAAAGAAGTGTCTTTTGATTTTACATGCAATTCCTGCCAATAGCAAAAACCATGTATGGTAATTTTATCGTCGGTTTTTACCGAAAGGGAAAGCCGGTGGTTTTGCCCGAAAAAAAACGAAACAAGAAAAACAAAGGTTAATGAAAAAATTACTTTCTTCATACAGATTAAAAATTTACGGCTTCTACCCGTATAATCTGCGGCACGGCCCGTTTAATAGTTTCTTCTATTCCGGCTTTCATGGTCATGCTGCTCATGCTGCAACTTTTGCAGGCCCCGTGCAGCTCCACAAGCACTACATTATCTTCGGTAATTTCAACTAATTCTACATTTCCGCCATCTGCTTCCAGGTAGGGGCGTATAGAATTAAGTGCTTCTTCAATCTTCTCGCGCATGTCTCTTTTTGGGTATACGAAGATAAACAATTTTACCTAAAACAGGCTATTACGCTTAAACCACCCCGTAATACTGTAACGTGGTGCATGGCATTCAAGTACTTCGTGCGATAAAATACTTTCAAATAATACAAGCCGGCCCGATTTAGGTTCAATTTTTTGGCTTGTTCCGTTTTCGGAATAAATGCATAATTCACCTCCGTGTTCGGCCGTCCAATCTTTATTTAAATATAAAACAGAAGATACCAAGCGGGCATCGCTATTTTTAAAAGTGTCAACATGTTTTGCATAATGGGTTCCGGTGGGATAAAAAGCAATATGATGCTCGCTTTTTGAAATATTGAGGAAGAATGTTTTGTTAAAAACTTCAATAACAGGGCTGAGTTTATTTAAATAAATATCAGCAAACAAAGTTTCCTTTTCGGGATCAATCCACTCAATAAAATCACCCCGAACCACAGAGTTTAACCGGTAATTAAGTTTGTTGCCAATACCGGCTTTTTGCAAATAATTTTTACGGCTTTTAATGTTATTTAATAGTAAACATACTTCTTTTCCGGAAATAAAATCATCATAAACCGCAACACTGTTTCTATAAAAGTCTTCGCATATTTTTTCAAGCACATTCATTAACAAAAATTAAGGAATTTTAACAAATTAACGATTTTATTCTTTTCTATTGGTTTTTAATATGTTTACTTTTGCGCCCTTATGAGAAAAACAGGTTTTCTACTCTTAGTTTTAAATAGCCTTTTTGGGTTCTCGCAAGTTTTTAAACAAACAACACCTTATGCGCCTACTGCCCCTCAGCAATCCCCCATTGTGCCTAAAGACAGTATTCGCACGGTTACCGATACCATTGCTATTACCTTAGCTGATGCCGAAGCTATTTTTGTAAAAAACAACTATGCCATACTGGCTGCCAAATATAATGTAGATGCGGCGTATGCCTTGGTGAGGCAAGCCAGGTTGTTTAATAATCCCAATGTATATTTTGAGCCGAGTGTTTATAACAAACAATACATTAATCCGGACGGCAGCACGGGCAAATTCTTTCCTTTAGCTACCGGAACTGCGGGAGACGCAACCTCAACCGGAGATTTTATCCTTAACCTTAGTTGGACTGTTTCACTTGCCCAAAAGCGGATAAAAACAGCCAACGTAGCCAAGCTTAGCGCTGATGTGGCTAAATACCGGTTTGACGATTTAATGAGGAGCCTGTTGTTTTCTTTACGTACAGATTTTATTGATTTATACTTCGGCTTAAAGTCGCTAAAACTATTTGATGAAGAAATTATTACGGTAAAAAATATAGTTGCCGGGTTTGAAATTCAATATCAAAAAGGCAATGCTTCACTTCGCGATATAACCCGCGTACGCGCACTGCTTCTTTCTTTACAAAGCGACAGGTTGGATTTATACACCGCACTTCAGCAAAACTCTGCCAAAGAATTTACGATATTGCTTAATAACCCTAAGAATGTTTACTACAAACCTGTATTAAACGAGGTAGAATTTGACAGCAAATACAATTTTTCAAGTTTGGCATTGACCGATTTAATTGACCAAGCTTTACTGAACCGCCCCGATTTAAAGGCGGATTTAACACAATTAGCAGCGTCTGATGCGAATGTAAAACTTCAAAAAGCAATTGGCGTGCCCGATCTTACCCTGCAACCCGGCACAACCCGAAACAGTAACTACATTCAAAACGACCCTGTATTAGGCTTTGGACTTCCACTTCCTATTGCTAACCGTAACCAGGGGAATATTCAATCGGCCAAATTAGCTTTGGCTTCTGATCAGGAACAGGTAAAGTTAGATTATGTAATCGTACAAAATGATGTGTTTGCTACGTACCAAAAAATACTTGAACTCCAAAAATTAAATGGCACTTTCAGTGCTGATTTCTCTGCCGATTTTCGCACTCTGTTACAGGAGGCAGAAAAGAATTTTAATAAAAAGAATTTATCGCTGTTAGAATTTGTAGATATGTTTGAGAGTTATAAGGCAAGCATGTCGCAATACAATAGTATTAAAAGCCAGCGTTACAGTGCTTTTGAAGAATTAAATTTTAATGTAGGAAAAGATGTATTTAAAAAATAAACTAAAATTAATTTTTGGTATCCCATTTTTATTAGGTATTCTGTTTATTTTTTCTTCTTGCGAAGGCGGAAAAAAAGAAAAAAAACAAGATGACGCTGTTGATATTTCCGACTCGCTGATAAAAAACATGACGGTTGGCATAGCCCGCACAACACAGGTTAGAAGCGAAATCAAACTAACCGGTAAAGTTGTTGCCGACCAAAGCAAACAATTAGATGTTTTCGCTTTAGTAGGAGGAACAGTTAAAAACGTAAATATAGAATTAGGCGATTATGTGCAGAAAGACCAGATTTTGGCCGTAATACACAGCGGAGATGTAGCAGATTATGAAAAGCAGTTTATTGAAGCATCGTCTGATTATGAAGTAGCAAAAAAGAACCAGGCCGTTGCCGAAGATATGTACGCTTCAAAATTAATATCATCGAGCGATTATTTGCAGGCCAAACAAGCGTTTAACAAAGCCGAGGCAGGGCTTACCAAAGCAAAGGAATTACAAAAAATATATAGTGTAAGTAATACCAGTGATTATTTAGTAAAAGCGCCCATCTCAGGTTTTGTTATTGTTAAAAAAATAAATAAGGATATGCAAATTCGTCCCGATAACGGAGACAATATTTTTACCATATCGGAATTAACCGATGTGTGGGTAATGGCAAATGTTTATGAAACCGATATTGATAAAGTGAAGGAAAAGGATACGGTTGCGGTTACCACAATTGCTTATCCTGATACAGTTTATAAAGCAACTATTGATAAAGTGTATAACATACTTGACCCCCAGAGCAGGGTAATGAAAATACGAGTTAAACTTAATAATCCCAATTATTTATTAAAACCCGATATGTACGGCAACGTTGTGGTTAATTATGCCGAGCCTAAAAGAATGATTACGATTTCATCAAGCGCTTTGATTTTTGATAACTCAAACAATTATGTGCTTATATATACCGGCGGTAAAAACTTTAAAGTACAAAAAGTAGATTTATACAAAGCAATAGGAAACAAAGCTTACATACGCAGTGGCATAAAAGAAAACGAAAGAATTGTTACCGCAAACCAGCTTCTTATTTATAACGCTTTAACCAATAACTAATAAAAAGCTGTTATGCATAAATTGGTTAAAAATATTATTACGTTTTCTTTAAAAAACAAGGGGTTTGTTATCATAACAACAATTGTTACAATTATTGCCGGCATCATTGCCTACCTTAAAACACCCATTGAAGCTTTTCCTGATGTAACCAACACACAAATTATTGTTATATCGCAATGGCCGGGGCGGAGTGCCGAAGAGGTGGAAAAATTTGTCACCATTCCATTGGAGATCGCACTAAACCCGTCACAACGAAAAACATCTATACGATCGATATCTTTATTTGGTTTATCTGTTTTAAAAGTAACTTTTGACGACGATGTGGATGATGCATTTGCACGTCAGCAGGTAAATAATTTGTTACGCAATGTTGATTTGCCCGACGGTGTGAGTAACGAAATAGAACCGCCCTACGGACCAACGGGAGAAATATTTCGCTTTACCGTAACGAGCAAAACATTAGGTGTTCGTCAACTTAAAACCATTGAAGATTGGGTAATTGAACGAAATTTAAAATCTGTTCCCGGCATAGCCGATGTAGTAAGTTTTGGCGGAGAAGTAAAAACTTTTGAAATTATTGTAAGACCAACGTTGCTTACTAAATATGACATCACTCCGTTAGAAGTTTACCAGGCGGTTTCAAGAAGTAATATTAATGTGGGCGGAGATGTTATTCAAAAAAATAACCAGGCATATGTAGTGCGTGGTATGGGCTTACTTACCTCTATCTCTGATATTGAAAATATTATTATTGATTATGATGATGGTGTGCCTGTTTTGGTAAAAAATGTAGCTACCGTAAAAGAAAGTGCGCTTCCGCGTTTAGGGCAAGTGGGCAGAGATACGGCTAATGATGTGGTAGAAGGCATTGTGGTTATGCGTAAAGGTGAGAACCCCGGACAGGTTATTACTAAACTAAACGCAAAAATTGCAGAACTGAATGATAAAATATTAACCGGCGATGTAAAAATTAAAACCTTTTATAACCGCGAGGACCTGATAAGTTTTTGCACGCATACCGTTATACATAATTTAGTGGAAGGAATTATTTTTGTAACCGTTATTGTGTTTCTCTTTATGGCCGATTGGCGTACAACGGTTATTGTAGCCATTATCATCCCTTTAGCTTTATTATTTGCGTTTATCTGTTTGCGTTTAAAAGGTATGACAGCCAATTTGCTATCGATGGGGGCGGTAGATTTTGGAATCATAATAGACGGGGCCGTGGTTATGGTAGAAGGGGTATTTGTTGTACTTGACCATAAAGCCTCAAAAGTGGGGATGGAGAAATACAACAAACTTTCCAAACTGGGATTAATAAGAAAGAACGGTGTTGAAACCGGTAAAGCAATTTTATTTTCGCAATTAATCATCATCAGCTGTTTATTACCCATTTTCTCTTTCGAAAAAGTAGAAGGAAAGATGTTTTCGCCATTGGCATATACACTTGGTTTTGCTTTGTTAGGTGCTTTAGTATTTACGTTGTTTTTATTACCTACACTCATCAGCTTTCTGCTTAATAAAAATGTAAAAGAAAAGCATAATATAATAGTTGAATTTATCAATAAAAACGTTATTCGTATTTTCAATAAACTTCATTCAGTGAGAAAAGCAGCCATTACTGTTGCAGGTATTTTTATGGTTGCCGGGTTATATTTGTTTCATTTTCTCGGATCTGAATTTTTACCGCAATTAAACGAGGGTTCCATTTATGTGCGTGCCAATTTGCCTTTAAGTATTTCATTAGATGAATCGGTAAGATTAAGCAATAAAATGCGCAGAGTGTTTATGCAGTTTTCCGAAGTAAAACAGGTAATTTCCCAGGCAGGCCGCCCGAATGACGGAACTGATGCAACCGGTTTTTATAATGTAGAATTTCATGTTGATTTAGTGCCCAAGGATGATTGGAAAAGAAAAATTTCTAAGGTTGAATTAATACGTGAAATGCAGGACAGTTTGGATGTTTTCTCCGGAATTAATTTCAATTTCTCTCAGCCCATTATGGATAATGTAGAAGAAGCGGTATCGGGTGTTAAAGGTTCCATTGCTGTAAAAGTTTACGGAGATGATATGCGGAACATTGAAGGAAGAGCTGTGCAAATACACGACATTTTAAAGACCGTAAAGGGCATCGAAGACCTGGGTGTCATTAGAAATATCGGTCAGCCTGAGTTACGCATTGAATTAGATGAAGTAAAAATGGCACAGTTTGGTGTTGCAACCGCGGATTGTAATGCGGTAATTGAAATGGCAATAGGCGGAAAAGCAGCTACCCAATTTTACGATGGGTTTAAAAAGTTTGATGTGCGTATTCGTTTCAGCAAAGAATACCGAAAAACGGAAGTGGAAATAGCAAATATATTGGTGCCATCAATTAACGGCATAAAAATCCCGTTAAAGGAAATATCAAAAATATATACTACAACAGGGCCATTACTTATTTTTCATGATGACACAAAACGTTTTTGCGCGGTAAAATTTTCGGTACGCGGGCGTGATATGGGCAGTACCATTGCCGAGGCGCAGGATAAAGTGAATGCACAAATCAAAGCTCTTCCTAAAGGGCAATCTATTTTATGGTGCGGCGATTTTGAAAACCAACAACGCGCGCAAGACCGTCTTGCCCATGTAGTGCCGATTACTATTTTATTGATATTTATTATTTTGTTTGGCCTGTTTGGTAATTTTGGCGATGCCGGGTTATTGCTTTTAAATATTCCTTTCGGGTTAGTGGGGGGTATTGTTGCTTTACTGCTTACGGGTGTAAATTTTAGTATATCAGCGGGAATAGGATTTATTGCATTGATGGGTGTTTGTATTCAAAACGGGGTTATACTCATGTCTGTATTTAAAAAACATATTACCGAAGATGGCATGCCTGTTACCGAAGCTGTAAAAAGCGGTGTTGCTGCAAGGGTGCGCCCGGTTGTAATGACGGCTACTATTGCCATGATCGGATTGTTGCCCGCGGCTGTATCAACGGGTATAGGCTCAGAGTCAAGCAAGCCGTTGGCTATTGTAGTAATTGGCGGGCTGTCTTTAGCAACCATTTCTACTTTGCTTATCTTTCCGCTGATATTTGAAAGTATTTACCAACGCAAATACCGGAAAAAATAAAATCCCGGCAGTAAAGGCAATGCCGGAATAATTTTTATGTACCATGAAGAAGGAAATCTTTTCTTTTCTTTTTATTTTCTGTAATTTCTGTTTTTTTTCGCAACAACCAAATCAATGGTACAACCTGGATTCTCTGAACAGAGCCTACTTAAATTCAATGGAAAAAAGGGAAATAGCCTATTCATTTAAAAACATCGGCAGCATTTATAACGGGGACAATAGTATTAAGCAATCTCTTGACTATTACAACCGGAGTTTAAAAATGTATGAGGAAATAAAGGATATGGAAGGCATTGCCAATGTACTTTTTGTCATCGGAAAAATTTACAATATTCAGCAGGATAGAAAGAGGGCCTTGAGTTATAAGGAAAAGAGCACAAAGTTGCAGGAACAGGTTGAGAAGGAAATCGGGAATGCCAATAGGTTGAATAAGCTCGCGTATGAATACAATAAACAAGGCAAAATAAACGAGGCACTGGAGAGTTATTACAAAAGTTTACGAATTTATTTTGAAATAAATGATAAGCCGGGAATCATAAATTCGTTGAATAATATGGGTACTATTTATCTGAACAAAGGTGACAAGAAACAAGGATTGGCATATTATGACCTTAGCCTGAAAATTAAAAAAGACAGTAAGCAAAGGAAAGCGGAAATGGCAACAGAAATAAATAACCAGGACAGAGTGGCTTATTCTTTAGCTAACATCGCGTCAATTTATTTAAAACAAAAAAAGTACGCGCTTGCCGGGCCATATTCAGACACCGCACTTTTAATCGCCAAAGAATACGGATACACCAAAAGTATTTGCAAATCGGAAAGTTTGTTAGCGAAAATTGATTCGGCAGCAGCACTGTTGGTCCTGAATTCAGAGGCTAAAACGACAGCGCTTTTAATCAGGGCACAGGCCCACTATAAGCAATACCTTGTTTTCAGGGATAGTGTAGGTAAACAAAAAACTCAGAGTGCAGCCGGTAAAAAACACCCAAGTAATATGATGCCCGGCGAAAAAGCAGAACAACCCGCGGGCAATATGAATAAAACCGGGTTATTTATTATTATTTCCTGCGGGGTGCTTTTTTTTGCAGCTTATGTTTGTTTCAGGATATTCAAAAACAAGAAGAACAGTTAAAAATAAAATGGCTTAAATCCTAAACGATACCTGTCGAACTCAATTGCTTATATGTTTTGTTTCAACCTTTATAATAACCCCCTTAAATTGTCTTTTTGTCTCGTAAGATAATCATTTAATAATTTTTTCTTGTCAACTTTAAAATTTGAAGAAAGTGGAAATTCTTTTACAACAATTATTTCAGAAGGAATCATATACGCCGGAAGAAGTTGTGAAAGTTTTTCTTTCAGTGTTGAGATTTTTTCAACATCTTTAAATATCGCGAAAGCGAGTAATCTTTTTATTTTTCCGCCGATTTCCAAAGGAAGGCATTCCGCACAGGCTATAAAATCAAATTTTTCCAATGTGATTTTAATTTCGTTCAGCTCAATACGGTACCCGTTAAATTTTATTTGCTCATCCATACGGCCCGCATAGTACAAATAATTATTTTTCAGCACGGCTAAATCTCCCGTATTGAATTTTTCATTTGATAATTGCAGAGTGTGTAAATACCCCTTACCAACCTGCTTTCCCGCAATAATTATCTCACCGTTCTCCAATAAAATATTTTCTGCCGGAAATTTTGAAACGGGTAAAGTGTTTTCATTCAGCATTTCATTGGTAATTTCTGTATACGAAGCGAAAATGGTAGTTTCTGTAGGGCCGTAAGCGTTTACGATACGCGCCTCCGGGAAACGGCTTCTTAATTCTTTAACAAGAGTTACCGGTAAATTTTCTCCCGACAAAACAAATTGATTTACAGATGACAAATTCTGCGCATTAAAATTTTTATCCGCCAGAAACATAGATACGAAGGAAGGGGTGGAGTTCCAGTAAGAACCTTTGTATTTGTTTATTCGTGAGAAGAATAAATTATCACTGATTATTTGACTTGTATTAAAAATAGCCGTGCCCCCGGTTTGCAGTGCTCCGAAAAAATCGGCGAGGGAAATATCAAACAAAAAGGAAGCCTGGTTTATGAAAATTGTTTTTTCGTTTACCTGAAAATTTGCAGTAAACCATTTTATAAACGTAGTAATATTTTCATTTGAAATTAAAACGCCTTTCGGCTCACCGCTGCTGCCACTGGTAAAAATAATATACGCAATACCATCAGCGATTTTATTTAATGTTGACGCTGAACCGACGACAATAAAATCATTTCTGATTACAACCGGCAATTCAGGCGCGTTTTCATAATCACCGCAAATAAGAATTACTGAACTTTTACTTTGCTCGATAATATTTTCAATCCTTTTAGGAGGTAAATCGGGACTAAGCGGAACAAAAGGTAAGTTTTTACGGTAACAGGAAAAAATTGCCGCTAAAAAAAAAGCTTCTTTGTCGCCATAAACTAAAACAGGATGCCCTTGTGGTACTTTTACTTTTTCAAGGGTTTCACAAATTTTATCCGAAAGAGTTTTTAATCCGGTCCATGATAATTCTTTATCGGCAGCTACGAAAGCAATTTTATTTCCGCCGGCTTCTTCTTCCAAAAATATTTTTGTGGCAACATCAAACCTCATCCGCCTCTTTTTTGGTATAAATATAACCCGGCCATGATATAAAAAACCAATCGCATGCTCAGTCCAATTTATTTTTAAGAAAAGCTTTTATTTTTTCCGGCGTGCTGAAGTTTTCTTTGTTTATATCTGTGAAAGAAAAAACAATTGAAAGAGTTTTTTCCAATTCAACTGCTAATTCAGCAAGTGTAATCGAATTTAAAATACCGCTTTCAATAAGTTCATCTGCCTGCGAAGAAATTTTTTTATGCGTAAGGGCAAAGATTTTTTCCGAAACAATTTTTTCTATTTCCGCTTCTGTAAAGCGCATTAATTTTGTTGTAAGGCTTCCCAATATTCGGCTGCTCGGCGCGTATGCGGTATCACAATAGTTCCGCCAACAATATTGGCTACCGCAAAAATTTCATACATTTCTTTAGTATCAGTTCCTGCTTCGTGGCATTTTTCCAAATGATATTTTATACAATCATCGCAACGTAAAACCATGCTGGCAACTAACCCTAACATTTCTTTTGTTTTTACAGGCAATGCTCCTTCTGCATAAGTGTTCGAATCTAAATTATACAAACGCTTAATCACTAAGTTGTCTTTACTCAGTATCAAATCGTTCATTTTAGCACGGTACTCGTTAAACTCTTTTACTTTTGGGTTCACGGGATAAGTATTTATATTTAAATAGTAAAATTGTAAATCAAAAAATCGTCAATTAATACTGCTCTTTAGCGTTGGGGAAATTTTTTGATTTAACGTCTTTAATATATTTTTTAGTGGCATTAATCATTTCATCATATAAACCGGCATACCTTCTTAAAAAACGCGGATTAAACTCGTTAGTCATTCCCAGCATATCATGTGTTACCAAAACCTGTCCGTCAACTTTATTTCCGGCGCCTATACCGATTACCGGAATTTGCAATTCGCCCGAAACCTGCCCTGCAAGTTTTGCCGGAATTTTTTCCAACACCACGGCAAAACATCCCGTCTTTTCTAAGACATGCGCGTTCTCCACCAATTGCTTGGCTTCTTCTTTTTCTTTGGCACGAACCGTGTAAGTACCGAATTTATAAATCGATTGTGGTGTTAATCCCAAATGCCCCATTACAGGAATACCGGCGCTTAAAATTCTTTCTACCGATTCTTTAATTTCTTTTCCCCCCTCTAATTTTACAGCGTGTGCTCCGCTTTCTTTCATAATGCGTATTGCAGAGTTAAGCGCTTCTTTCGAATTTCCCTGGTAAGAACCAAAAGGCAAATCAACTACAATCAATGCCCTGTCGATAGCCCGCACCACCGATGCAGCATGATAGATCATCTGGTCTAAAGTTACCGGCAAAGTAGTTTCGTGCCCGTGAATCACATTACTGGCGCTGTCGCCTACCAGGAGCACATCAATACCCGCATGATCAAGTATTTTGGCCATGGTATAATCATAGGCTGTAAGCATAGAAATTTTTTCGCCCCTGCGTTTCATCTCCAATAAAACGTGGGTAGTTATCTTTTTAAACTCTTTTTTTGCTGCCGACATGCCGGTTATTTGTTAAATCCTACCATTTGCCAAAAATTGACCCCCGAGGGACAAAACAAATGTAGCCATTATCCCGATAGCTATCGGGATTACAGATAAAAAACTTACTTTTGTATGCTATGCTGAAAAAGGCTTTTTTTATAACATTTCTCGTTTCTTTTTTTGTGAGTTGCCACAACAAATTAGAGATTCTGGCACCTTATAAAGAAAGTGTTGCGGTTTACGGTTTATTAAACCAGGATGATACTGTTCAATACGTGCGTGTGCAACGTGTATTTTTGGGTGCGGGTAATGCCTTTACCATGGCACAAAATCCGGATTCGGCCTATTACAAACCGGGGGAATTAAAAGTTTCTTTGCAAAGAATAAAGAACGGAGTTCCTGTTTCAGTAGATAATCCTGCCAGTTCCGCAATGGAAATAGTTTTAACCGAAATCTATATCCATATTGATACCGGAGTTTTTAACTCAAACCAACTTTTGTATAAAACCAATCACCCGATTTACGACGACAGCCAGTATAGATTGGTAATACATAATAATAGAACAAAGGCCGATTTTTCTTCTAAAAACGTAAGCCTTGTAAGCGATTTTTCCAGCCGTTTAACATATGGCCAGCAACAAAGCGTAATTACGCCAAGCTATGCATTTATAAATATTGTCCCTTCTGGAGGAGGAACTGTTGTTTGCAAATACGGTTCGCCGGTTAATACGGGTGTGTGCGGGCTTAAGCTAAGATTTTACTATACCGAATATCCGGTTTCAGGCCCTATGGTTTCAAAATACAAGGATATGGATTTAGGAATACAATATACCAATAGCTCCGGGGGAGGAGAAGAAATAGACCTTTCTTTTTCGGGTGCCGGAATGATAAACGATATAGCAATTGGTGTTGGAAATATCCCGAATATTTCTCATCGTACCACAGACAGCATACATTTTTTGCTGAATGGCGCGGGCCCTGAATTGGCTCTGTATAACCAGGTTAGCACAACAACAACTTTGTCGCAGGATAAACCCTATTTCACCAATATTATCGGGGGGGTTGGGATATTTTCGGCCCGAAGGGAGTATTCTTTAAGAAAAAGGATGACCGCCCAATGCCTTGATGAAATCGCCTCGAATCATACCACCTGCCCCCTTCATTTCTATGGCTCAGCGGGTGGCTTTATGCCCTGCCAATAGGCAATAATGACAGCTTGTCAGTATAATTCCCTTGTATGCCCGTTGGCATAATGATTGACTTTGCCATTACAATTAAAAACAATATTATGGCAAAGATTATAGGAATAGACTTAGGAACCACCAACTCTTGTGTAGCCGTTATGGAAGGCAACGAGCCTGTGGTTATAGCAAATAATGAAGGTAAACGTACTACCCCCAGTGTAGTGGCATTTGTGGAAGGCGGCGAACGTAAAGTAGGAGACCCTGCTAAACGTCAGGCCATCACTAATCCGCAAAAAACGATTTACTCTATTAAACGGTTTATGGGGCTTACATATGATGAAAGCGCCAAAGAAATTAAGCGCATGCCTTACAGCGTGCTTAAAGGTGATAATAATACACCCCGGGTAGATATCGACGGGCGCAAATATACCGCGCAGGAAATTTCAGCAATTATTTTGCAAAAAATGAAAAAAACCGCGGAAGATTTTTTAGGTCACGAAGTAACCGAAGCGGTTATCACAGTACCTGCATACTTTAATGACGCGCAACGCCAGGCAACGAAAGAAGCCGGAGAAATTGCCGGATTAAAAGTACGCCGTATCATTAACGAACCCACCGCTGCCGCCCTTGCTTACGGCATGGATAAAAAGGGTAAAGACATGAAAATTGTGGTGTTTGATTGCGGAGGAGGAACTCATGACGTAAGTGTACTTGAATTAGGCGACGGTGTTTTTGAAGTAAAATCAACCGACGGTGATACACACTTAGGCGGAGATGACTTTGACCAGGTAATTATTGATTGGTTAGCGGATGAATTTAAAAAAGACGAAGGCATTGATTTACGTCAGGACCCGATGGCTTTGCAGCGTTTAAAAGAAGCTGCAGAAAAAGCGAAGATTGAATTATCCAGTACAACTGCTTCCGAAATTAATTTGCCTTATATCATGCCTGTTAACGGAATTCCAAAACACTTAGTGAAATCTTTAACACGCGCAAAATTTGAGCAATTAGCTGATTCATTAATCCAACGTACCATCGAGCCTTGCAAATCAGCCATGAAAAACGCAGGTTTAACCAATGCTGATATTAATGAAATAATTTTAGTAGGAGGTTCAACACGTATTCCTGCTGTGCAGGCTGCGGTAGAAAAATTCTTCGGTAAAGCGCCGAACAAAGGCGTTAACCCTGATGAGGTTGTAGCTATTGGTGCTGCAATTCAGGGCGGAGTTTTAACCGGTGATGTAAAAGATGTGCTGTTGTTAGACGTTACACCGCTTTCTTTAGGGATTGAAACTTACGGTGGAGTGTTCACCAAATTAATTGAAGCGAATACAACTATACCCAGTAAAAAAACAGAAACATTTTCTACTGCCAGCGATAATCAACCGAGCGTGCAATTACATGTGTTGCAGGGCGAACGACCTTTGGCAAAAGATAACCGTACCATCGGACAATTTAACCTGGATGGCATTATGCCTGCTCCGCGCGGCGTACCTCAGATCGAAGTGATGTTTGATATTGATGCCAATGGAATTTTAAGTGTATCGGCAAAAGATAAAGCAACCGGTAAAGCACAGAACATCCGCATCGAAGCAAGTTCCGGCTTAAGCAAGGAAGATATCGAAAAAATGAAACGAGAGGCCGAAGCAAATGCCGATGCTGATAAAAAAGCAAAAGAAGAAGTAGAGAAAATAAACCAGGCAGATTCAATGGTTTTTCAAACCGAAAAACAGTTGAAAGAGTTTGGCGATAAAATTCCGGCCGAGAAAAAAGAGCCTATTGAAGCTGCGTTGAAAGATTTAAAAGAAGCGCATGCGGCAAGAGACCTTGCAAAAATTGAAACCTCTTTGGCGGCGATGAATACCGCATGGGAAGCAGCCTCTAAAGAATTGTATGATGCCATGAATGCCCAGCAACAACAGCAAGGTGGCGCGCAACAACAGGGAACAGAAGGCGCAACCAATAATGATAATGTGCAGGATGTAAATTTCGAAGAAGTAAAAGACGATAAAAAATAAAAGCACAAGTGCTTAATAAAAATCCTCAACTCATTTTTGATTGGGGATTTTTTATTTAGCAATACTGATATCAGTAATTTCCGCCGGAATTCCGCTGTTGCAACCTTCGGGGTTTTTCATTTTAAGTAGGCGGTAATTAAAATTTATAAGCAAACCGTCTTTATTAAATTTTTCCGGCAATGGGTCTTTAGGAATTAATTGCACGGGCCTTTCGCTTCCGTCCTGAATGACAATCACAACTGCGCAGCCGGATTCTTTATAAGCATGAGAAATTTTTCCCTTATGTTTTCCGGCAACTGTTTCAGTTTTTGTTGCGGGTTGCGACGAATCACTTTTCTTTTTGCTTTTGCAGGCAATAAGAAAACTAAAAACTATCAATAAGAAAAAAAGTTTTTTCACAAAACTAATTTACAAGCACTTTTTGCACGCGCTGAAAATTTAAATTTCCGATGCGCACCAGGTAAACTCCTTTTGAAAGAGAGCTCACATTGATCTGAGTTTGTATTTTTTTATCGGTCGGAATTACTTTTTGCGAAGAAATTAATTTTCCTTCCACATCAAATAAATCCACCTGCGTTTCTTTATCCGAAGGAAGTCCCGCTGCATTTACTATCAATACATTTTCGCTTTGAAAACAAGTAAATGAAAAAACAGTATTTTCATTGCTGATACCGGTTGTACCCATTGGCAATTGAAAAGAGTAAATCCTTGTATTTATTTGTCCGCTGCTGAAATATTCGCCGGTGTGCCAGAATGTAATTCCATCAGGGTCAAGCGTTGTTTGCGCGTAATCACCAAAACGATTGGTGCCGGTTTGTGCACCCGAACCTGCAATAGCAGAAGTTTCTGTAAAAGTCATTTGATTCAGAGGGTCGCACGCAAGTCTTCCGGTATATCGCAATGAAACGGGTGTCACAGTACTTGAAACAGAATAAGCTAAACCAACGCTTCCGTTATCATCCATAGCAATACTTCCTACCCAGCGGCTATCGCTATCAGGTGCGTAGGTAGATTGCTGATAAATACTCCATTTTTTTGTGATTGCATCCTGCCTTAATTCATACCATCTTACTCCAACCTGATTTGTACTTGTGTTAACTATTACCGAGTGACAAATAACAACACTGTTATAACCTGTCCAAACCCTGTAGGGCGCTCTAAAAGTCAACACGCCAGATAGTGCGTCAAGTTTCTGTGAAGAACCCGGCTGAGGTACATCATCCCAGGTAGAAGTAAAATTTACATTGATGGGTGTAGTTGGTAAAAGCGTGTCAAGAGTCAAAGTTGTATTTGCCGGAGTAATCCAATCGGTATTAAAATTATAAATGCGTAATTGATCTACTGCACCAGTTGCCCAAGTGTCATCTTCATAACTGAATAACGGACAAGGTGTGCCATTGGGAGGAAGCTGTCCGTCGGCATCAGCAGAAAGCGGGCAGAAAAAACCGTTGTTCGGAACAGAAGGATAATTTGCTGTTATCATTCCCGCAGTGGGATTACCTGCAATCATCTTTGTTCTGTCAAATACCGCCATGTTACCCGGTGTTCCGATATTGGATGTGCAATAATATCCGTCGGTCCAAACAGAATATTTCGGGTAGTCCGGAAATACTCCCGCTTGAGGAATAAAAGTGTAGGCGTAATAACTTCCGGTTGGATTGGGGCTTGTGGAAACTGCTACTAAAATTTTATCAGCTCCGTTGAATTGTGTGATTACCCAACGGTCGGCATATTTATCATACAGCACAACAGGGTCTCCGTCATCAGTACTGCCACTCCATAAAGTGCTGAGGTTAAAGGGCCCGCCGCCTGTTACGGCACCGCCGGTTTTTGTGTATGATTTATAAACGGTGTTTACTGCTTGTACATAATGGTTAGGGCCTGCTGCTCCGGTTGGATCGGGAGGATAACCCGAGCCAGACTGTCCTTGCCAGTTTGCCATCGGGCCACTCATCGCTTTATTGCCCATAAAATTTTGGCGACCCGGATCTTCACCAACAGTAATTGCTTTTTTATTTACGGGCGCGTGGTATACGCGGTGTTGTTTTATTTCTTTTTTTTCAGAGTCTTTTTTTGCTTCTTCAAAAACTTCGTCGTTGGCCTGCATTTCGCTCAGTGGTTTAGTGATGCTGAAGGAAGTACATTTAGAATAAGTTATTTTTAATGGAATTTGCTGCTGAGCAAAAGAAATGTTGAGCAAAAAAATTCCGGCAAGCAGGCTTATTTTTTTCATAGAGCTGGATTATAGCCGCAAGGTATAACAAACACACAGGTGAAACAAACTCTAAGCTGATAATTATAAGACTGAAATGAGGGCATGATAAGCGGCAAATTACACGGACGAAATGAATATTTACAAGTAGCTTTTGCCTAATAATTTGTATTTTTGTTTTCGTAAATAGTTGGCCCAGGTGTTGGAATGGTATACAAGCATGTTTGAGGTGCATGTGCCGCAAGGCGTAGGGGTTCGAGTCCCCTCCTGGGTACAATAGGGAAAACCTGATGAAAATTCAGGTTTTTCCCTTTTTGATACTCTGAGCAAAGTACTAATATTTAAAGAGTTCTGGTAGAACATGGGGTTTACCATGCCGGTTCGACCACCTATCTTTTCCTTGGTAAAACCGCCTAAAAAAATGCCCTTTAGAAAGGATTGTTTTCCTTCGACATTCCCCTTGTTGTAAATAAGATTCAAGTCGGTAAGATAAGGCAGGTAAGTTTCGTAGCGTTTTAGTGTTTCATTGTCATTCTTGTTTAAATCCGCCATTTGACCCTTCTTTTCATTAAGCTCTCTGCTGTACACAGGATACCATTTTTCGTAGGAGGATTGCGCGATCTTGTTGGCAATGTACTTTTCCTCCAGTGAACTTAATTTATCGTTTATAGAGGCGTATTCTGAGTTTATTCGTTTCAGTTTATCGTTGCGGCTTTTTAAACTTTCCTCCAACTGAATTTCATTTTCCTTTTTGAGTTTTGAAATATATTTTTCGTCTAAGGATAAATACTTAAGTATTTCAGACATTTCTTTGTGCACTTTAACAGAACTGTAATTCTCTCCCCTGCATTTTTTACAACGGTAATAATAGTAAAAAGACGAGCGGCCTTTTGATTTCCCGCCCGTATGGAATCCGCCACAGGACTGGCATAATAAGAATCCTCTTAACGGAACATTATCATCAATGATCTTAGGCCCTTGAGGCCTGATCTTATCCTGTAATTTATAATACGCTTTCCAAAAAACATCTTCCGGAATAATAGCTTGATGAATACCTTTTTTGACAGTAGATTGTTCGTCCTTGTAAGAAGGAACTTTAATAAAGCCTCCATAAACGTGGTTGGATAACATACGTGTAAGCGCGTCATGTCCTTTTAAATGAAAACCCCGATCGCGCATTTTGTGCAGGATCACCGGGAAAGGAACATCACTGAGAAAATCCATATAGACTTGCTCCACCATTTCTTTTTCTTTTTCATTCACTATAAGAATTGGCATATCCTGTTCATCGCGGCTGTTATCATAACCAAACGGCGCAGGGCCAATAAACCTGCCCTGTGTTTTAGCTGACCAGTTACCAAACTTTGTCCGGTCAGAAATAACTCTTCTTTCAAATTCAGCATTTACTAAAAGGTCAGCACGCATCTTGAAAAAATAAGGAGAGTGCGGATCAATGAAGAAATTTTCCATTACAGACAAAAGTTTAATATTCCACTTTTGTTCCAATCGTTCAATAAACGCTAAACCTTCCGCCGCGTTACGGATCAGGCGGTCGTATTTAGTGATGATCAAATAATCAATTTGGTTTTTATTTTTTGACATTGTCTTTTCCAACTCCTGCCAATCGGGGCGGTCAAAATTCTTTGCCGAGTAGCCATCGTCAACAAAACACTTTACAATTTCAATGCCGTGCTTGGCGGCAAAATCAGTATTCATTTTTTGTTGACCTGACAGACTGAAGTTGGATTGATCCTCATCGGAAATACGGATGTATTGATACGCTTTTTTCATCGCTAAAAATTTGTATTTAATTTGTATAATGAATTGGAATAATTGAACGGCGTTAATCCCGTTACTCGCCGTTAACTACGAAGTTAATAAAAATATTTGCGATTAGCTTGATCATTTTTTTCTCATCTTCTGACAAGCCTTCCAGGTGAGCATCGCGGTTATTTTTTTCGGGCAGGGGATTGGCATGAGCGGATATTTCTTCGTCTTCAGTTAATGGCCCTTCAGCTAATACGGTATGTATCTTTTCCCTGCCCATACCAAAAAATTGGATTGCAGGACAAAACTACTGGACACAACTCGGGATTCCTTGGTGGTACTTTGTAGTGGGTGACAAGTTTTACAAAAAAGCTTTGTATTTACAGGGCTTCCGGCGTTTTAATGGTGCCGAAGATTTTTTATTTTGGGAAAACAAATGATTCAAGAATACTCTCAGTTCTTTTCATATACCCATCAATACCGGGTATAAAATAATATCCTTCTCTTCGAAGTTGGCTGCTAATTTTATTCCTGTGCTTGTGTTTATCGCCTGATACTTCTATAAAATCAAAGGACGTTTTTATTTTAATACATCGGGTTATTTCATCGGGGTAAATATTATTGAGCCTTAATTGCTGATTTAGAAATTCCGATTTGAACTGGATATCTTTTAATTTTTTGGATTCCGCCAGGCATTTCTTCAATTCGTTACACAGTTTTGGATCCTCCCAATAATCAGGAATGGATATATTCCAAAGATCAACAAAATCTTTAGCCTTTTTGTGTTTACTATAGTTCGTTAATGCAAAAAGCGCATCGTAGATACCGTTCCTTATTTTCGGGTTTAGTTCTTTCATCTGGGCATCAGATAAATGATCTATATGAAATTGCTCGATTTGATCTCGCACAGAAAATGCAACAATCTTACAGAAATGCTTTAGCATTTTCTGATTATCATTCAGCAGAGTATGTAAAAATAGTTGGTTCATTGCTTTAAATATAATTAAATTTTTGTTTTTACATCAGGGACATGAAATATAAGTATTCGTTGTAACTTATTTTCAAACAAAACAAAAGATCAATAATATAAAAAATCTTTGTCACTCGTCATTTTTTTCTAACATTCTGTAATTCACTATGTAGGGTTCATCATGTTGTAAAGGTTTTGTAAAAGTTGTCGTTTTTGAAAAACTGAACACTTTTTTTTCTTGAAAACACGATTTACTTTTACTGCGTGAAGTTCTTTAAAACCAAAAAATCTCCTTATGGGAGTTTTTTGACCAACTAAAAACATTTTCGCCGGCCCTATTAGGAGTTCGTTTCAAAACGGCCCTATAGGAGCTCTAAAAAAAATGTCCTATAAGAGTCTGAAAAAAAACATCTCCTATAGGAGTTGATTTTCGCGAGCCCTATTAGGAGCTGTTTTAATACAGCCCTATAGGAGCAGAATTTTACAAGCCCTATTAGGAGCCTTTTCAATACGGCCCTATAGGAGTGAAATAATTTTACGAGGCCTATTAGGAACTTTTTAAATGCAGTCCTATAGGAGCCTCAAAAAAATGTCCTTATAAGAGCTGTAGAAAAATTATCTCCTTATAGGAGTTTTTTATAGTGGCCCTATAAGAGTATTTTTTTTCAAGCCCTATTAGGAGTTGTTTTAATACGGCCCTTTAGGAGCAAATATTTGTGTGCCCTATTAGGAGTTTTTTCAATATGACCCTTTAGGAGTTAAGAGTATGTTTTTATGTAAGAGCTGTTTTTGAATTCTGCACAAGGCAGTAATTGGATTTTATTGCCTTAACGCAAGGATAAAACGCCTTATAAAAATTGGTGCATAAAGCGCCCAGAGAGTGTTTTGATATTTTTAAAACGTGATGTAATGGAAACTAAAGTAGAAGTAAAAAAGAAAAAACCGCCGGATGATGATTACCTGAAAGCGATCTCGAAAAATTTAGCCTCAGTCAGTGCGGGTTGGTTGGATATGGCCGTGATCGGGATGTGATTTCACCTATTGAATTGTGGGAATATTTATTTTGTGTCTATCCATCGGCCCATGATTATGATAGCCACCAAACGACCAAACTTTTTTACCAATACTGTTGCTATTGAAATTTTACATACTCCCCATTAATTTAGTAAAACGTTATCACTCTTAATTCCTTTTTTTCATAAATGTACTCCAGTGCAACCAACATTTTATGCGGCAATCCTGTCTCGACTCCATAAAGTTCAATCATTGTATTAAACTTTACGGTCTTATGAGCAGGTGTATAATCTAAGTTATAAATGTAGTTATTTTGAATATTTGATTTTATAATTTCAGAAAAAGTTCCCTGATTAACTGTATCAAGGCCCACCCGCTTTAAGCTACCTAATTTCTGTTCCTGTAAATATTTGAGTTTCTTTTCCTCAAGTACAATACTGAATTCATTTATATCTCCACTATTCTCCGTTACTGCATTTATAGAAAGTTTGGTGTCTTTTCCAAAATGAGGTAATATTTCCCTCTCAATTTTATAAGTTAAGAATGAACTATAGTTATGATTGCTGATACTAATTACTTTGTAGCCATATTCAGGAAATCCGTATGAAACTGTATCTGTATTGGAAGCTACTATTTCCTCCTCACCAGAAGAAACAATTATATTTTTGTCAAGGAGACAAAACCGCTGAACCAATATACCGGACAGATAAGATTTTAACGGGCTACGGTAAGTCATATCCAGATAACCTGCATAAGCCGGATAAGTTTCAATTTGCTTTATTAACTCAATCATTGTTGTTGGGGCCAGATTATTAATATAAACAACAAAGAACTGATCAATTATTTCGAACGCAGGTCTTTTTGTACCAATTAAACTGTTTTCAAAGTGTTTAGTTAATTCTTTTCGATTCGCATATGTGGAAAGGATATCTCCTTCAAGAAAGCAATGATTATTTAAATTTTTGAATAAAGGAAGTATCTTATCGTAAATGTCTTTACCGTACCAAGGGTTTTCAATTCCAAGTGTGTTAAATACTAACGCCATTTCGTGCTTTTCCTTTTGTGGAATCAGTTGAGATTTAAACTGTTCGTATTTCAATTTCTTCAATGAAAGCTCACTTATAAATTCATTATATTGACCGGTAATTTCTTTATGCATTATAGAATCGCTTAGAGCGAAAGTATCTTGCATTACTTCCCAAAAAATATAGTCGCGAGAATTGAAAGTGTAAACAGTCATTACTTATATATTAGGTTAGACTGTAACCGAGACTTTAATTCGATGTTCTATAAAATCCCAAAGTTTTATTCTTTGAAATAAGGCATTTTTAACGGCGGTGGTTGCTTCTTGCCATTTGGTTGGATCGTTACCACAAAGTTCTTCTGTCATTTGGTATGCTAAATGAGAATGGTGTTCGCCATCTACTTCTATGTGGCGCTCAAGATAATACTTCATTACACTTACTTTATTTTCTGATTGCTTATTTAATTCGTTAACGAAGCTGATAAACATACCAGGGATAAGGTCTTCACGGCCGAAAGTAAAGACCGCGGATTGAACGTGAGGCGCGTTGGTATTAATAACAGAAAATGTATTTTGAATAAACTCACCGGAAGCTGTGGGTACATTTGAAATTAAAATGCTTTCCGTAACCGGAATTTTTTTCTTGATATTTTTCATGAATGTATTTATCAGTGATAAATCGCAACCTGACTGTTTCATTGCTTTTAAATACAATTCGAAATGACTTGTGCGCTTGCCCTCTTCGTCTACATCGGATTCTTCTCCTAGAACTATTTCATTGATAAGATAACGTGTTTCGGGGCTACCCACGGGTACCCAAGGCATATCTATGCAAGTTAAATTACGTTGTAATACTTTAAGGAGTGACATAAAATCCCACACAGCGAAAACGTGGTGTTCCATAAACACGGTAAGGTCTTTTATGGTTTTGATATTAGAATAAACCGAGTGCTGAATCAGTTGTTGACGGATGGGTTCAATTTCCTTTTGCAGATTCTTAATGTGCTCGCTCATTCTTTCTTTTCGGAGCGTAAATATACGAAATTGTGAAGTGTTTTTAGAATTCATTAACAAATCTAAGAAAGTGACTTTAGCCATATTAGGGCATTATCTTTGGTTGAAAAAACTTTGAACGGCATTGAAGTTTTATAATTAACCGTGAAATAAGTGGCAGTTAACCTGTTTGATAAGGCAATGTTATATTGGGCAACTGCTTTGCGGTTAAAAATAATTTTGGGCAAAGAAGCATATTTCCAAGCTTCTTCTTCAATAGTATAATGATTTGAAGCATCGACAAGCGCAAAATAATTCCGAGCTCCTACTAATGAATTTATTTTCTGATAATGGGTGCGCGCATTTTCTAAATTCATGTTGGCGCCTTCGTATACTTTAATATGCAGAATGTTATTGGCCAAATCAAAGCTTAATTGAGCGATGGGAGTATTTACTATTTTCATAAATGGCTGATGCGAATATAATAAAAGAAATGAAAAAAGTAACCCTGGGTAATCCTCGCACAAAATTGTTAGGGGCTTGGCAAGACATAAAAGGCTGCCGTGCAAAAAATACCTGCTCGGAGGAAGAGAGTTTATGGTTAGTTAAATGTTTTGCCGGAGCGAAAATTCCGGAGAAAAAAGATGATTATGTCAAGAAGGGAACCTGAAAGCAAAGCGCAACTTATCGGGGTTATTCGCCTGGAATAATCGAAGTTCATATCAATTACTTGAGTACAGTTAAAAGTAAATGAAATTTTGTTATTTTTAGCGTAAATATGTTCTGATGACACCCCAGTTTCCTTGTAGAAATTTGATTTTTCATACTTATCATGAATTTTTTGAAAAGGAATTCGCATTTGAATTTTCAGCAAGTTTGGAACAAGCAGAAACCCCATTTCTGGATCATGATTCAGTCACTCCGAAAGTTGAATACTATGATAGTTTATTTCAATTATTCGAAGATGAAATAAATCAAAATATTTTTGCCGGTAATTCAACTGTTATTATTTCGTTATTCCAGGATTTGAAACTTAGGCGTCAATCCTTATACCCAATTCCTGAATCAATAGTAAAACAAATAGAGAAATGGAACAATGAATCGTATGAACATTACCAGAGTAAAATTATTGAAAAAGCCCAAGCTTATTTTTCAAACCAAAAATTTGAAGGACTAAAACATTTGGACAGCTATGAAGATTACGTTCCTGAAAATATGTTTGATCCTAGCAGATTCAAAAAAGTTATACGAACATATCATGATTTTTATTGCGTCGAAGATAAATGGCCAGACTATTTTAATATTGCTTTCTTTGATCTATATATGAATTTTTTAAGCGATCAGGCAGATAAAATGGCTAGTTTACTTGATAAATATATTAAACGATACGATGCCGGAGAGTTTACAAAAAGCGATGTGGAAAAAACTTATTATGAAAAGACATTAAAGAAAGGTAAAAATAATAAATTACTTGTTTGGATTTTTATTGGAATAAGCGTAATTGGACTTATTGGTACGTTTAAAAAAAATATCATGGAACTTTTTTCGCCGGTAGTTGTAATTAAAGATTCTGTGTTAAAATCCTAATCTTATTTATTTTTTTAAATTTGCTTTTCAAGGCGGCTATAAGCCAGCCTCTGTAGGGGAGCAGTTAGCAATAACTGCCCTCTACTTAATTCAAAGCTACGCATTTTTCCTGAT
>DATMMV010000070.1:0-24473 GCA_035569635.1 Bacteroidia bacterium
GGCAGTGGTATATGTATTTGTGGTTGGATTATAAATTACATCATCCAGATATGTTCCGGCCACTAAAGCCTGCAACACTCTTCCATCGGGCAGCATTTTTGAATTGGCATCTGACACAGTTTGAGGGGGTGTCGGGGCATATGTCCAAATATCTGTCAATGGATCGTAAGTTTCTCCGGTCGCGCCTCCTGTTCCGTATTCTCCTCCGGCAACATACACGCGACCGTCTTTTAATACCTGGGAAGAAAAATACAAGCGTGTATTGTGCATGGCTGACATGGCCGACCATTTACCATTAATATAACTACCGTTTGTATCGGGAGTAAGTTTACTCCAACGGTTGCCAATGCCATCACCACCACCCTGGGAACTTTTTGCCATAACGGTACCGTCACTTAATAAAAGCATAACACCTCCGCAGGTATCCGGACATACATTCACAAGCGGTGTCCATGTTCCTTGTGCAAAATTTTGTTTGGCAAATAAAAAGAGTAAAATACTAATGAGTATTTTTAAGAAAGATGTTTTTTTCATATTGTGTTTTTTGATAGTAGAGTAAATATAGGAAAATATATAAACTATCTCAAAAACGCTGAATGATGCCGGGGCGAACGGAATATTTAAACATTTTATACGCATCTTGACTCCGCTCGATGTGACAAAGTGTGTGGAAAGAGAAGTCAAAACCCGTACGAACGCCCTGATAAAGGGCCTTATTAAAACTTCCTTATTTAACAATTCATTCGTAAATTAGCACTTTGTAAAATTTAACTATTTAAAATGGGTTGCTCTACAGGAGGTTGCGGTACAGAAAAAGACGGAGGCTTACCCGCCGGTTGCGGCTCTACTAATGGTAGTTGCCAGAGCGATAGTTGCAACAAACTTACAGTATTTGATTGGCTGGCCGGGATGCAATTGCCCGAAGATCAGAAGCCTTTTGACGTAGTTGAAGTCCGTTTTAAAAACTCAAGAAAAGAATTTTTTAAGAATACGATTGGTGTGCCTTTATCGGTGGGAGAAGTTATTGCAGTTGAGGCAAGCCCCGGGCATGATTTGGGAGTTGTATCGCTAACCGGAGAACTGGTGCGAATACAAATGAAGAAAAAAGGAGTTGGGTATGATAGCCAGGATGTAAAAAAAATTTACCGCAAAGCAAAGCCTGCTGATATTGATAAGTGGAAAGAAGCGCAGGCATTGGAAACACAAGCCATGTATAAAGCAAGAACACTTGCTATTAAACACGGCTTGCAGATGAAGATTAGTGATGTGGAATACCAGGGCGATAAAACCAAAGCAATATTTTATTACACCGCCGATGGGCGCGTGGATTTCAGGGAATTGATTAAAACGATGGCGCATGAATTCAGTGTGCGTATTGAGATGAGACAGATTGGTGCAAGGCAGGAAGCTTCCCGTTTGGGCGGAATTGGCTCTTGCGGAAGAGAATTGTGTTGCTCGACCTGGTTAACAGATTTCAGAACTGTAAACACAAGCGCGGCGCGTTACCAGCAATTATCTTTAAACCCGCTTAAGTTGGCCGGGCAATGCGGCAAATTAAAATGTTGTTTGAATTACGAACTGGATTCGTATTTGGATGCCATAAAGGATTTTCCGAATGTGGAGAATGTAAAACTGAATACTTTGAAGGGCCGCGCCTTTCATCAAAAGACCGATATTTTTAAACGTATGATGTGGTTTTCTTACGAGGGACAGGCGCAAACTTTTATTCCGCTTACCGTTGACCGCGTGAAGAAAATTATTGAGATGAATAAAACCAATGTTTTGCCGGATGATTTGGGAGAAGAACTGAAACAACAGGCGGAGAAACAAATTAAAAAGGTTACCGATTTTCAGCAGGTGGTGGGGCAGGACAGCCTTAGCCGTTTTGATAAAAAGAAAAGCGGAGGACATGGCCAACATCGTAAACCCGGTGGGGGCGGAGGAAACCGCAAGTCTGGAGGCAACAATAAACCAGGTAATAATAATCCCAATAATAAATCAGGAAATAACAAACCCGGTAATCGTCATCAGCATAAAAAACTGCGCCCGGGCGGAGATGCAAAAAAACCATGAAGAATTTTGGCAAAATAATTTTTACAGTTCTTGTTATCGCTTCGGTATTTTCATGCGGCAATAGCGTGGTATATACCCAATATGAGCGCTTTGATGAAGATAAAGGTTGGGCAAAAAACTATCAACCCAAATTTGAATTTACAAATTCAGATACCAACCAATTATGTGATGTGTATATAAATGTGCGCAATGCCGAGAGTTATCCTTACAGGAATTTATTTATGTTTTTACATACTACAAACCCTAAAGGTGTTAAAACAACCGACACGATTGAGTGTGTTTTGGCAGATGATAAAGGCAAATGGATGGGAAATGGTTTGGGCGATTTGTACGATAACGTGA
This sequence comes from Bacteroidia bacterium, assembly GCA_035569635.1. Lineage (GTDB taxonomy): Bacteria > Bacteroidota > Bacteroidia > B-17B0 > Aurantibacillaceae > PALSA-968. The sequence continues at coordinate 2,416 of DATMMV010000070.1, forward strand.
TTATTTATAAAAAGAACACGCGTTTTAAGCAATTGGGCAAATACACTTTTAGCTACGAGCAGGCTATGCGTTACGGCGATAAAAACATCATTGACCCCCTTCCGCTCATTATGGATGTGGGAATTACCATAGAAAAGGCTGAAGATTAAAAATTATTTTCCGAAAATGTGGGTAGGGCCGTGTTGCTAAACCACATAGTTACATTGATTAATACAAGGTTCTCATGGTAAATGCTATATACGAAAATTTATTTTCCTATGTATCCTTTGCCTGATCAACTTACCTGTATTTTTATATGGTAAAGGGTAGCTTTAAAGCCTTAATTCGGGTTGCTTCTTTAACTTAAATCAATTAATTTCAATGGTTTGTGTTCAATCTTTATGTTGTTAAAAATTTACTTCCGGATATTAAAACCAATAATTTAGTTAAATTTGCTCTCCTTTTTAAACACTATGAAAAAAGTAATCTTTTCAGTAATTTCTTTGGTATTACTTCTTAGTTCCTGCCAGGGAGGTTCATCTAACGCCGATACCGGTAAAAAAACGGTTGAAAATAAGGACAGTCTTAAAAAACAGGATTCTACTCCTGTTGTAAAAGTTGTAAATACTCCCGGTGCTGCATGGGATATAAACACCTATGCTCCTGAAAATAATTTTAACGCCATTGCCTCTGTGATGTCGGGCGTAAAAACAAATACCGGCAACCTGAAACGCTTTTTAGACTCGGCTGCATGGAGAGATAATGCCCGATTTGTTGACAGCAGTTGGAAACGCCTGGAATCATCGCGCCTCTCTAAAATGCGTGACTGGCGTGACGTGGAGTTTGCCCAAATAAATAAAAACAGCAAAACTATTTTTTATCCTTTCTCGGGCCCCGATTTTTTAACCGCATATACTTTTTTTCCGGATGCGGATAAATATGTTTTAATCGGATTGGAAAATATTGGCAAACTGCCGGACGTAAGCAAAATGAAAAAGAAAGAAGCCGAAGATTATGTTTATGGTTTCCGTAACTCGCTTACCGATATTTTTAATAAGAGCTATTTCATTACCAAAAACATGGGCCGCGATTTTAATTACCATAATTTGTATGGTACGCTTTCACTTATGTCGTTTTTTATCAAACGCACGGGTAATGAAATTGCCAATGTGAAATATGTTGTAAAATACAATAACGACAGCATTGCCGAAGTGCCCTACGATTACAAAGACAAAGAGCACAAAGCTTTTGGTGTACGTATTGATATTGTAAGCAACGGCAAGCCAAAAACGGTTTATTATTTCCGCTACGATGTAAGCGATAAAAAGTTTAACGACACTGCTGTTTTTTATAAATACTTAAGCAAAATGACAGACGCGGCAACTTATATAAAAAGCGCTTCGTATTTATTGCACAATGATTTTATGAGCAATATGCGTAAGTTTATTTTAGATAAAACAAATTACGTGGTTGAAGACGATACCGGAATTCCGTTTAAATATTTTACTAAAGACAGTAAGTGGGATATTAAATTATACGGAGCCTATGCAAAACCGGTCAGCGACTTTAAATGGTTGAATAAGCAAGAGGATTTGAACGAGGCATATCAAAAGGATTCTACCAAAATTGGTAAGTTGTCTTTTCACCTGGGTTACCATTGGGGAAGTAAGAAGGATGTGCTGATTGTGGCAGGGAAGAAATAAGTTTTTAAAAAGCTTCGTAAACATCTTTTCGATGCCCGATTTTAATTACATTTATGATAAGTGCTTTTCGGACAATATTATAAATTATTCTGTAATTACCTTGTCTGATTCGGAAATGATCAGGATATCCTTTTAATTCTTTGTAACCGTATGGCTTTGGGTTTTCGGCCAGTTTGTAAATGGAATCAACTATTTTTGCATAGTCTTTTTTAGGGAGGTGTGCCAGTTCTTTGTAAGCCTTCTTATCAATAGAGATACGGTACATTACTTTCTTTTAATACCGTGTTTTTTATCAAGATTTTTTACTACTTCATGAAATGAAATTTTTTCATCCTTTCTACGAAGCTCAATATCCAGTTTATCCAAAAAATCTTCCAGAAAACTGTAATGTTTGTTAATGTCAATTACCAGTTTTACGGGAATACCTTTAGCGTTTTTAAGAAGTTTAACTCCTGCTATATGTGCCATTTTTGTATTTTTTGTATAACAAATATACAAAAAATTCGTTTTTTAAATAGTTTGAATTGTAAGTTAGACTTTATCTCCCGGCTTCTTCTGTAGCTATAACACTTGCCAGTTTTTTATCGGCCAGTAGCGCTAAATCATCCGCGCCTATTTCTTTTGCAAGAGCTAAGGATTTGCTGCAGAATTTTTCGGACTCTTTATATCTTTTTAATTTGTAGTAAGTAAAACCAAGGCTTATGTAAGAAGTGCTGAGCCCTTTTTTATCACCGATTTTTTCTTTAATGCTTATGGATGCAAAATAATATACAATGGCCTCCGGGTAATTGCCAAGACTGTAATAAGCGCTTGCAATATTATTGTAAGATGTAGCTATACCGTATTTATCGCCGATTTCTTCCTGCATGGCAAGAGCCGCCGTGTAATATTTCAGGGACTGATTAAAATCGTGATAGCGGTTGTATATGTTGCCAATGTTATTGTAGGATGCGGCAATGCCTTGTTTGTTACCGGTACTTTCGTAAATTTTTAATGAATATAAATGATTTTTCAGAGCCTCATCATAATTTCCCCGGTTATGATAAACCGTACCAATGTTGTTATATGCAGTAGCTACGCCGTTTTTATTATTTTGATTTTCTAAAATGTTGAGTGCATTTTGATAATATACCAATGATTTATCGCTGTTCTGATCTTCGTAAACGTTACCTAAATTGTTATAAGTGTATGCAACCCCGGTTTGATTATTTGTTTCCTCAAAATATTTAAGCGCGACAAAATTATTTTTCAGGGCTTCATCGTAATTGGCCTGTAATGTATTTACGTTGCCCATGTTTGTGTACGAATATCCGGCGTCTGATTTACTTCCGTTTTCTTCACTTAATTTAAGAGCCGCAAGATAATTTTTAAGCGACTCGGTCATATTGCCCTGCCGGTAATAAATATTGCCTAATGTATTATAGGATGTGATTTTTCCTGCCACCCAACCATTGGTCACAGAGGCGTCTTTGCAGGTGTAAGAATTAGGAATTGAAATTGTATTTGAAATGGCAAGAGCTTGTTTACCGTACGAAAGGGCATCGGTGTAATTGCCCGCATTTGCCAGTTGAAGGCAAAGCTTATTCAGCATGTTTACCATGGTGCTGTCTTTTTTGCCACTTAAAGCAGCTTTGCGCAAAGAATCAATTTGCCCGAATGTAACGTTGGATAAAATGAGGGATAAAAAACAAATAAGCAGTAAAACCCTTTTCATGTTCTTTGTTTTGGTAAAATAAAGATAAAGCAAAGAGGAGGGGGATGGTTAGCCAAAAAATGTTAAATGACCTTTGCGGAACTTAAAATGAGTTAAAAAATCTTAATGCGATACTAACTAATTCTTAAAACATCCCATTTTTATTGGGCATATCTTCAGGCACCAGTTGTCCGAAATCCCAGAACTCAACGATTTTATCGGTATTGAATCTGAAAATATGCATGACGGCGAAATCTGCATCGTTCCGGGCTTGTTTTACTTTTGAATGCACTGCAACCAAGTCGCCATCTTCTAAGGCTCTCTGAATTTCAAAAACTTTATTCGGATTTGCTTTATGGGCATCTTCCATGGCTATCATTAAAGTTTCTGCATCGCTGGCAAAATATGCGTTGTGATGTTTGAATTCTTTGGCAACATATAATTTAAATGCTTCTCTTGAATCCCCATGCGCGCAGAGGGTAAGGAAGTGTTTTGCCATTTCTTTTTTTGTTGACATGATATTATTTTATTTCAATTAATTCTAATAAAATATTTGTGTGATGATGCCCTGTTTGCGCATCAAACAGTTTTCCTTTTGCACTTACTCTTTTATTTTCCAAGGTTCTTAAATTTTTACCTGTTACCAATTGAATATCCGCTGTATCAGTTTCGAGTACGGGAACAATTTCTTTCGCATGAGACTAAAACCTTAACAAGCATGTGTTTTCTTTTTATGCTTTAAAGAATTCTTTATCATTTTACTTAAAACAGTTTTATTAATGTCTTCGAGGTTTTTAATATAAATACAACCTCCACCTTCTTTGTATTTACCGAATTCTTTCAATAACTCGGCCCTTTTTTCAAATTCTTTACCTAAGTATAACACAATGCCGTTGGCTCTGTTTGCAATTCCCGTAAGAGGAGCATCTCCCTCGCGACCGCTTTCGTACACGTAATGGTAAGAGCCAAAACCTACAATGGCGGTGCCCCACATTTTTGCCTCAAGCCCTGTTTCTTTTTTAAACAAAGAAATTACATCCGCGCAATCTTTGCGCCTTTTCTCGTCTTTAATTTTTTTTAACCAAGTCTCAACGCTGGCTTTGGTTTCTGTGGTCTTGTTTTCTTTTTTTGCCATGGGTTTTAATATAACGTTATAGTAATTAAACAAGAGATCGATTGCAAATCCGTGCGAGTAATTTCTAACACTACGTTCTGCCGTTCCAAATGTCGCCTATAATTTATGTCAACGTAATCCTTATTTCTTCAATGTCCTCTTTGTCAAGTTGAAACCATTCTCCTCTAATACGTTTATGAGAATATGAATCATGAAGCGCTTTTTCAAGATTTGCAGCTATACGCCTGTTTACGAATTTTTTTGCTACGATAAGTTTAATCGAAGGCTTCTCGCTTTGCAAAGTTTTTTCTCGCCATTCGGGTTCGTTTGAAATACCAATTTTGTAATAATGATTTTTAGTGTCAAGCATAAAATATACATAGCACTCTTCATTTTCTCTTTCAAGAATTACTGTCGAAATGTTGGCTGTCGGAGCAAATTTTATAATGTCATTCCATTCTGCTTTATCCTTTGCAAATTCGAAAAATTTATTTGCAATTTGTGCCCAGCTATTTACTTTGAATTTTCTTTTATAATTCACCATAGTTGGTTTTCCTTTATGGAAAACCCAATCTGAGGTCGAAGGTAGTTTATTTAGTTTTCGGATCATATGGCCAAACGATATTAAATAGTTTTCTTCAGTCACGCCAGCCTGCGAAAATGATTTGGCTGTGTCACCCATCTCTTCAACTAATTGGGAGTAAGCCCGAAAACCAGTCCTTAACAAATGAAAAAGTGACACGGTTGTGTTTTCGTAAAATTCGGTCGAACTTGGTTGTCTGCCAAGTTTTTTTTTGAGTTTGGTGTATGTTTCTTTAATATATTCTTGTGTCATAAAGATCTGTCGTTTTATATTTATCAATGAAGGTTGATTTGCCCGCCGGATAAGGCCACTTTCGTTGCGGCTAACTTATTTATTGGATTAATTTTTCAGTTATATCAAAGATAAATTTATTTGTAATACGCACAAAAAAGGGAACCTCCCGATTCCCTTTTAATTTTTTCTTCCAACGACCTCTCTGTTCGCTAAGGCGAACATCTTCCCTGCGAGGGGAGAAGCTTTCCTCCGATGAGACTATTTGGCGTAGCTCGTAGCTCTCGTCTCCCTGATAACGGTAACCTTAACCTGCCCGGGGTAGGTCATTTCGGTTTGTATTTTTTGAGAAATGTCAAATGCTAAAGTTTCTGCGGCCTGGTCGGTAATTTTATCGGCGGCAACTAATACACGTAATTCGCGTCCTGCTTGTATAGCATAAGTTTTTTCCACACCGGGGTAAGATAAAGCAACGCTTTCCAAATCTTTTAAACGTTTCATGTATTGTTCAGCAACCTCGCGGCGTGCGCCCGGACGTGCACCACTAATCGCATCACAAATCTGTACTATCGGAGAAATTAATGTAGTCATCTCAACCTCGTCGTGGTGAGCGCCAATGGCGTTACACACATCGGGTTTTTCTTTATACTTCTCCGCCAGTTTCATTCCGTAAATAGCGTGCGGCAATTCTAATTCTTCATCACTCACTTTTCCTATATCGTGCAATAAACCGGCGCGTTTTGCAACTTTAGGATTAAGCCCCATCTCTGCCGCCATAACAGCGCAAAGGTTCGCCACCTCGCGACTATGCTGTAATAAATTTTGTCCGTAAGAAGAGCGGTATTTCATTTTCCCAATGTGACGTATCAACTCCGGGTGTAATCCGTGAATTCCCAAATCAATAGTAGTGCGTTTACCGGTTTCTAAAATTTCTTCTTCAATTTGTTTTTTAGTTTTTTCAACTACTTCCTCAATACGCGCCGGGTGAATACGGCCGTCTAATGCCAATTGGTGCATAGCTAAACGAGCAACCTCACGACGTACAGGATCAAAGCAGGAGAATATAATTGCTTCAGGGGTATCATCTACAATAACCTCTACACCTGTGGCAGCTTCAAAAGCACGAATGTTTCTTCCTTCGCGGCCAATGATGCGGCCTTTCATTTCATCGCTTTCAATATGGAAAACGGTAACCGAGTTTTCTACCGCGGTTTCTGCACCTACACGTTGTAAAGTCTGCAATACAATTTTTTTAGCCTCGCGGTTAGCGTCCAGTTTGGCTTCTTCCATAATTTCTTTGATGTAAGCCATGGCATCTGTTTTCGCTTCGGCTTTTACACTCTCCAACAATTGCCCTTTGGCTTCTTCGGCTTTCATACCGCTGATAACTTCAAGCATTTGCACTTGCTTTTGATGCCCTTTGTTTACTTCTTCCTGTTTTTTAGCCAGTAATTCCTGCTGCTGGGTAATCTGGTTTTTCGCCGCGTTCACCTCGTTTGTTTTGCGGTTAAGTTCTTCGTTCTTTTTAGAAAGGTCGGCTTCTTTCTGGCGGAAGGTATTTTCTCTCTTACTAAGTTCGTTGTTGCGCTCGTTTACCTGTTTGTCGTGTTCCGATTTTAATTGCAAAAACTTTTCCTTGGCCTGCAGTATTTTTTCCTGCTTCACGGCTTCGGCTTTCAGTTCCACTTCTTTAAGAGCGGTAGCTTTTTCTTTTTGAGCGCTTTTGTTTAAGCGCGAGTTACTCAGTATAAAGCCAATAATAAGGCCCAAAATGAGGGCGCCTGCTATGGCACTGACGGCTATGATTAAGTCCATGATATATATTTAGTTTGTGGTTACAAACCAAACGTAGTGGAAATGAAGACGGTGTTTACCCCTGAATTTTTTGCTTATGGTTCTCAACCATGGCATTCAATTCATCTAAAAGGGTTTGTAAGCGAAGTATTTCGGCCTGTTGTTGATTTTGCTTTTTAAGAAGCTCGGCCGTAAGTTGTAAACTTACCATGGCCAACACATCGCGTTTTTCTTTTACGGGATATTGCTTCTCAAATTCCGAAATATGATTATTAATAAACGAAACCGCCTGTTGAATAATGTCTTGCTCAGACTTATTAATTTTCAGGTGGTAGGTAAGGCCTGCTATGGCAATGGTTACCGAAGTATCGTTCATAGTATTCTGTTTTTATTCGCTTAACAATGCTATACACCTGTCAATTTCACGCACCAGTTCGTTTATAGCCTGTTTGGCTGCGGTTTTATCCGTTACCTGCAGCATTAACGTTTGCGCTAATTTAACATGTTTGTCGGTCTCTTCCAAACCCGAAATGCTATTCTTTTGCTCTTCAATCAGTTGAGTAAGCGTGGCAAGATTGGTCTTAGTTAAAGTCAGTTCGGCTTCCGACTCGGTATATAACATTTCGTAGCGGTGTTTCTCATCATTAAGGCGGTTGGCCTGGAACATAAGTTTATCAATAAACTCATCGTTGGCATCGTTCTTTGCCATTTCGTTCAATTTCTGTTCTTTTTCGGAGACGATGCTGGTTAATTGTTCTAACTGTGTACCAATCAGGTTTTTTTGCTCGGCTTCTTCATTAATACTATTGCTTAAAGTGATTATCTGAGTTTGCAGATTACTTATTTCTGATTGCAACAGTATGATTTTTTCTTCGCGTTGTTGAGTGGTTACATCCAGTTCGTGGCGGGTTGCCTGAAGTTCTATGTTAAGGCGTTCTTTTTCCTGACGGATGTTTTCAATTTCTTCATCGCTTACAGACTGGGAAGCGGAAGGAACAGCGGTATTATGAAGAGTTTCTTTTAAAGTTACTAATTCGGCAGTAGCGACTTGTAATTGAGAACTTAATTGTTCTTTTTCGGCCTGTATAGCTGCGATTTGTTTTTCAGAAATAGTAGTAATCGGAGTTTCGTTTACAATCATTGTTTCTTTTAATAAAGCAAGTTCAGCTAAAAGGTTTGAGTTGTCGGCCAATAATTGCTCTTGTTGGTGTTGCCAGCCTGCAGCGATATCTTCTGTTTGTTTTTTAAGGTTGTTGCTTAGTTTGGTAAGATTTTCGATATCGTTGTTTTGCGCGGATACCAATACTTTTAATTGTTGTTCGGAGTCGGCCAGTAAATCGGCTTTTTCCTGTAAGCGCTCAATTTCAGCAGTTTTTTCTTCTAATTGTTTACTGTCAATTAAAGAAGCTTGAACTTCTGTAATTGCAATTAATTGAGCTTTTAAAGATTCAATCTCTGTGTTTTTCTCTTCCAGTAATTTCGGGTCAACCAATAAAGCTATAGCTTCTGTCTTTGCGTTTAATTCAATTTTTAATTTTTCCGTTTCGCTGTTTTGCGTGTCTATATGGTAGATAAGCTCGCGTATTTTAGCGGAGTATTCTTCGTTTTGAAGGCTCAGTTCGGTTAATTTTGTTTCTAAAGCAGTGCCCGATTCTATTTTAATACTCATTTCGGCTACTTTGGCACCGAATACTTTTCTTTCTTCTTCTAAAGCAATCTCAGCCGCAAGGACTTTTTCTTCAAGTTCTTTAACTGAATTCCTTATTGCGTTTATCTGGTCGTCTTTAAGCTGAACGATGGTTTTCTTTTTCTCAACCAAAGTGCTCAGACTTTGTATCTCGCTCTGTTTCTGATCAATTAATTGTTGCTGCACTTTGCTGCCTTCGCTGTTTAAAAACAGGTTACGGCGTGTTTCCTGTAAAGTACTGCGGTTGGATAAATCTTCTGTAAGAAGTTGTTCCAGTTTTTCTTTAAGTTGAGTGTATGGCATGTATTAACAATTAAATGTTGACGCTAAAAGTAGTTCAGGCAAAAGCGCTTTGAACCAGGCCGTACCTTTGGTTTTTAACAGGCAAAAGTTAGTAAGGGTGATTTTACGGTACGTTTTCATAATAGGCTTGGCGATATCAACAAAGCTTTGTGGACAAACCTCATTTACGTTTCCTTTAAGGGAAAAGGTGTTTTTAACGGGTAATTACGGAGAGATACGTCCCAATCATTTTCATGCAGGCTTGGATTTTAAAACGGACCCTGTAAAACATTTACCCATTTACGCGGTTGCGAATGGATATGTGTCGCGTATAAAAGTGGGCACGCACGGATACGGAAAGGTATTGTATATAACGCATACAAATGGAAAAGTAAGTGTGTACGGACATCAATACTCATTTAACGATTCCATTAAAAAGTATGTGCAGGCCGCACAGAATATGTTTGAGAGTTTTGAGGTGGAACTTTTTCCGCAGATAGACGAGATAAAAGTAAGGCAGGGAGAAATTATTGGCTATACAGGAAATACCGGTGATACCGAAGGCCCGCATTTGCATTTTGAGATAAGAGATGAAAAAAGCGAAGTGCCTTTAAACCCGATGAGGTTTTTGCAAATTATGGATACTGTTGCCCCCACAATTGTATCCGTAGGTTTTTATGAAGCAGATTATACCAAACCGCAAATTTTTAAAGCTAAAAAAAACAAAACAGATACGGTAACTGTTAGAATGGATATGGGAATTGGTGTGGAATGCTTTGATTTGGAACAAAAGCCCGGAAATAAAAATAATGTTTATGCAATTGAATTGGTTTTAGACGGAACTGTATATCACCGACAGGTTTTAGACAGTATTCCTTTTGATATGGCGCGTTACGTAAATACGTATTATGACTATGATTTAAAATGGCAAAAGAAAATAGTCTTGCAAAAGTGCTTTAAAGGCAAGAACAACGATTTGTCGATATATAAAAACGGGCATAGTGGTTTTTTAATAATAGACGATACTGTGTATCACAATCTGAAAATTAAAGTTTATGATTACTTTAAAAATAGTGCGGAGGTAAATTTTGTAGTTAAAAGAATTGCCGCAACCAAAATGAAACCTCTGGAAGTACTGTCTTATAATTGTCTTAAGAGTTTTAAGTCGGAAAATGAAAACTATAAAATTGAGATACCTGAAAAAAGTTTATATACGGATACTTATCTGGAAAGTAATTTTTATGATAACGCATTGCATCTTTATGCTAAAGGTTATGATGTACCTTTTCAAAAAAGTTGCACACTTGGCATTAAGCCGAATCCGGAATTAGTAAAGTATGCCGATAAACTTTGCATAGCAGAGAAAAAAGCCTATTGCGGTGGAAATTATAAAGACGGATTTGTTACAACAACGGTAAAAAACTTCGGAACTTACAAAGTAGGTTTAGATACAATTGCACCGGCAATAAAATTTATAAAACCAAAAACCAAAAAAGTTTATAAAGCGGGCGATGTAATTAGTTTTAAAGTCAGTGATGAATTCAGTGGTATCGGTAATTTTAAAATTTTTGTAAACGATAAATTTCAGTTGGCAGAATACGAACACAAAACAGGAATGATATTTTTTGAAGTGAATGATAAAACTCCCAAGGGAAAAATTATAGTGCGGTTGGAATTGAGTGATAAAAAAAACAACAAGACAATCTACACTCAGTCATTAACCTTCGAATAACAGCCGGAACCACAGAGAAAACAGCCGGGGAAGCACAGAGGACACAAAGAAAAAAATGTATTACTCCATGTTCTCCGTGTTGTATTTTCTCTGTGCTCTTTGTGGTTTTGTATTCGATATAACCAACAGCCGAACCACATAGAAAACAGCCGAGGATGCACATAGACCGCAAAGAAAATCCTGCATTACAATGTAAACTCTGTGTTATATTTTCTCTGTATTCTCAATGGTTTTGTATTCACAAAAGCTTCGCTGCCACCAAAATATCCTTAATATTCGAATACGTATTTTTTAAAACCTTCGGCATATCCTCTTTTCCTTTCCACTCCACTTTGGTAATATTTTCTTCTAATTGCGGTACTAAGTTTGTTTCATTGCTCTCCATATTATACCACCAGGTTTTTTTAAGTGCCCATTGACCTTTGTAAGGATAAATATGATAAGTAAACATTAAAAAACCTTTCAGGGTTAATTGTTTCAGTCCGCATTCTTCTTCGCATTCGCGAACAGCAGCTATATCCGGCTTTTCTTTTTTGCCCAACTTACCTTTTGGTAAGTCCCATTTATTATTACGGTAAATAAAAAGAAATTGATTTTTGTTATTTTTAATCAATCCGCCCCCGGCTTCAATAATTTTAAATTCATTGCAGAATTTCTGAAAGTCATCGGCAAGGTTTTTTGTTTCAACGAGCAATTCTTCATGCTTATTGGGAAAGGTGCCTTTTACATCGCGGGCAAGGCTGCTTAAATCGATTTCAACATTCGGAGAATTTGTTTCAACAAAAACCACTTTAAAATCACCAACATACACGTTAATTGCATTTTTGTTCATAATTTTTTTCTTATAAAATAAACACCTTCTTAATTTTGTACAATGACTAAGAACACGGACTCTGCCTTTAAAATTGCTGAATATTTATTACAAATCAAAGCCATTAAATTGCAACCCGATAAACCCTTTATTTGGGCAAGCGGTTGGAACTCGCCTATATACTGCGATAACCGTGTAACCCTTTCGTACCCAAAGATACGCACTTTTATACGCCAACTGTTCAGTGAAGAAATTGCACAGAATTATGCCAAACCTGATGTTATTGCCGGCGTTGCTACCGGTGGTATTGCGCATGGCGCTTTAGTGGCGGAAGAATTAGGGTTACCATTTATTTATGTGCGTACCGATTCTAAAAAACACGGGCTCGGTAACCAGATTGAGGGGAGAATTGAGAAAGGACAAAGCGTTGTGGTTATTGAAGATTTAATAAGCACAGGAGGCAGCAGCCTGAACGCGGTTGATGCTTTGCGCGCTGCAGGGGCACAGGTAAAGGGGTTGATTTCTATTTTTACTTACGATTTTAAAGTATCACAGGAGGCATTCAAAAAAGCCAAATGCCCTTATACATCACTTTGTAATTATCACATCCTTATAGAGCAGGCATTAAAAGCTAATTTTATTAATGAAGATGAAATGCTTTCATTAGAAAAATGGCGTGAAGACCCCGCTAACTGGAAGCCTGCAACACATGCATCACTTTAAATTTTACAGTCCTGCTTACATCAAAAAACTTACCCGCAAACGCGATGGTGAATACAAGGTAGGAGATAGAGTATTAAGTATGCCCGGTGGCGCGGATGTGGAAAAATTTCTTTGCGAATCAAAAGCTAAATTTGTTTTAGTAGGTATTGCTGAAGATATAGGTGTGCGTGCCAATTATGGCCGTACGGGCGCGCAAACAGCCTGGATGCCGGCTCTGGAAAATATTTTAAACCTGCAACATAACTTTTATTTTAAATCCGAAGAATTATTGGTCCTTGGCGAAATAGATGTGGATGATCTGATGGAGCAGTGCAAAGGGATTGGTAAAAGCGACCGCGATATTGAAAAATTAAGAAAACTGGTTGAGTTTATTGATGCACGCGTAATTGAAAACATTGAAATGATTGCCGCTTGCGGAAAAATTCCTGTAGTAATCGGCGGCGGGCATAATAACTCGTACCCGATTATTAAAGCGGTGAACGAGGCTTTACGTAAATCACAAAAAATTAAACGCAAGGGCATTAACGTAATTAATTGCGACGCGCACGCCGATTTCCGTCCTTTTGAAGGAAGGCACAGCGGTAACGGATTCAGTTATGCATTTGAAGAAGGAATTTTAAATAAATACGCGGTTTTCGGACTTCATGAGCAATATAACGTAGAAAGTGTTTTAACTAAATTTAAAAACAACCCTGAGTTTCTGTATTATAATACTTATGAAGATGTTTTTGTGCGGGAGAAAGAAACTTTTGCCGCAGCGTTAGGGAAATGTATTGATTTTTGCAAGGAAATCTATTGTGGGGTTGAATTGGATCTGGACGCTATTACCAATGTACCCAGCAGTGCCCGTACTTCCTGCGGTATTTCTCCGCTCCAGGCCCGTCAATATGTTTATCGTTGCGCAAAAGAATTAAATCCTGCCTATCTGCATATTGCCGAGGGGGCGCCCGTGCTCTCGCACATAAAGGCCGATTACAAAACTGGTAAGCTCATAGCTTATCTGGTAAGTGATTTTATGAAAGCCGTAACCGAAAAGAATTAAGCAAAAATAGCTTACTTTGCTTAGATTTACTGTATGAAAATTATCTGCATCGGCCGCAATTATGCCGAACACGCAAAAGAAATGAAATCGGAGCTTCCTGCCGAGCCTGTTTTTTTTATGAAACCCGAAACAGCTTTGTTGAAAGGAAACGATTTTTATTATCCGGATTTTACAAAGGACCTGCACCACGAAGTAGAGATAGTTTTAAAAATCTCAAAAAACGGAAAACATATTGCGGAAGAATTTGCCGCCAATTATTATAATGAAATCGGAGTGGGTATTGATTTTACCGCCCGCGATTTGCAAATGAAATGCAAGGAAAAAGGATTGCCCTGGGAAAAGGCCAAAGCCTTTGATAATTCGGCACCGGTAAGCGAATTTATCGCTAAAGAGAAATTCTCTTCGCTTGCCAATTTAAACTTCGGTTTAAAAATTAACGGTATGCAAAGACAAAAAGGAAATACCAAAGATTTGATTTTTTCTTTCGAAAAAGTAATTGTTTATATTTCAAAATTTGTTACTCTGAAAACAGGCGATTTAATTTTTACCGGTACTCCGGAAGGTGTAAGTGCTGTTCATACCGGTGATGTACTTGAAGCTTCTATTGAAAACCAAAAACTCCTTATTCTGAATATCAAATGAAAAAACTTTTTACATATTGCCTCCTTATACTTTCTTTTTACACATTTGCGCAGCAGCCTAAACTTGTTGTCGGCATCGTAATAGACCAGATGCGTTACGATTACCTTTTTCGTTTTTCGGAAAAGTATGGCAATGGCGGATTTAAAAGATTATTAAGTGGCGGATTTGAATGCCGTAATGCGCAATACAATTATGTGCCGACTTACACCGGGCCCGGGCATGCGTCTATATATACGGGCACAACTCCCGCTATACACGGAATAGCCGCAAATGACTGGTACGATAAAAAAGCAAAGAAAAGTGTTTACTGTGTTTACGATAAAACTGTGAAATCTGTTGGAACGGCAAGTGAAAATGGGTTGATGTCGCCGGTAAATTTAGATGCGACAACAATTGGCGACGAAATTAAAGTTGCTACGAATAAAAAAGCAAAAGTTATTGGGATTGCCTTAAAAGACCGTAGTTCTATTTTACCTGCAGGCCATGCAGCCGACGCGGCGTATTGGTTTGACGGCAGCACAGGTAATTTTATTACCTCTTCATTTTACAGAAATGACTTACCGCAATGGCTTATTGATTTTAACGCGAAGAAACTTCCTCTCGATTATTTAAAAAAAGGTTGGAACACTTTATTACCCATTGAAAAATATACGGAAAGTATTTCAGACGATAATCCTTATGAAAAAGCTCCCAATAAAAAGGATAAACCTGTTTTCCCGTATGAATTCAGCAAACAGTTAGGGAAAAATAATTTTGAAATTATACGTGCCACGCCTTATGGAAACACACTTACAAAAGATGTTGCTCTTGCCGTTATTGAAGGAGAAAATCTTGGCAAGGATTCAATTTGTGATATGTTGTGTATCAGTTTTTCTTCTACTGATTATGTAGGCCATGCTTTCGGGCCAAAATCAATTGAACTTGAAGATGTATACATCAGATTGGATAAAGATCTGGAGGAATTATTTTCCTACCTCGATACTAAAGTAGGAAAAGGAAATTACACTCTGTTTTTAACGGCTGATCATGGCGCATCGGAAGTGCCTGCCTATCTACAATCATTAAAAATTAACGCCGGTTATGTGGACGATAAAACCTTAGAAAAAAAATTAAAGACGGAATTATTTAAAGAATACGGCGACTCTTTGGTGATGGCTTATAAGAATCAGCAGATTTACTTAAATGATTCAATAATCAGAATAAAAAAAGCAGATAAGTTCTCTGTAGAGAAATTCTGTGCCGATTTTTTTCTTTCCGCAAATGAAGTAAGCGATGTTTTGTTGGGAGAGCAATTAAATTTACAATCACAAAATGATATACTATTCCGCGGCCTCGTGCAACGTGGTTACCACAATAAACGCAGCGGCGATATATTAGTTTGTTACAAACCCGGCTATATGGAATGGGAAAAGACGGGCACCACGCACGGCACCGCGTTCAGTTACGATACGCATGTTCCCTTGATTTTTTATGGAAAAGGAATTACGACCGGCAGCACACTTCGCACGATTTACATTACCGATATTGCTTCAACCATCAGTCAACTCCTAAATATTCCTTATACAAACGGAAACATCGGCAATCCTGTTTTTGAGGCCATAAAATAAATTGAATAACGAGATACATATTACCGCAGAGATAAAAGAGGAGGAGATTAAAAAGGGTATTTACCTCGTTTTGTTGCACGCCAATCGTGTTCCACCACACATTGGTATGATGATGGATAATGCTTATCACTCCCTTTCAGTTAAAGGGCAAGAGATAAATATAAGCGGGGATGTTTTGATGAAAAATATTTCCGTAAGAAAAATACCGACAGTATTTATTGAAATTAAAAAACATCCTGTTTTCAGTAATAATCACCTTAGTGAGTCTTTTATTGAGCTGGTTAAGCAGTTTGACAAAGTCAATACAAACGGGAATACATGCCTTTCTCCCGTTAAATTATTTTTTGACGAGTATTACGCTCTTGAGAAAGCCAATGTTAATCTTGTTTTTGATTTATTAAACGAAATACAAAAAAATAACTTCGGTATTGCCGCTTTTGGTGTTAATTTGAGTCCTTTGAAAGAAAATATTTTCTATCTTCAACCTTACGATCAGCGGGATTTGCAGAAGCAAATTGATTTAGAATTAAGTAAACTGAAAAAATGAATTTAAAGGGCGAACATATTTCCTTACGGGCACTTGAGCCTGCCGACCTTGAAATATTGTATAAATGGGAAAACAATCCGGTCATTTGGAAAGTAAGTAATACCCTTGCGCCTTTTTCTAAATTTGTATTGGAGCAGTATTTGGTAAATGCCCACGAAGATATTTTTACTGCCAAACAAATTCGTTTAATGATTTCTGATAAAGAGACTAAGTCTGTTGGCACTATCGAGTTATTTGATTTTGATGCGCTGAATAGCCGTGTTGGAATCGGAATTATGGTTGAAAATGATTCCCAAAATAAAGGTTATGCGCAGGATGCTTTACAGATTTTGATGAATTATTGTTTTGAAACATTAATTCTGAAACAGATTTACTGCAATATTTCGGCAAGTAACGATAAAAGCATTCGTCTTTTTAAGAAATTAGGTTTTACCGAAGCAGGATTAAAAAAGAACTGGAACAAAATTTCTCAAAATGTTTTTGAAGACGAATACATATTACAATTGGTGAGATGAAAAAAGTACTGATAAAGAACGCTACAGTTGTAAATGAAGATGAGATCTTTGTTTCTGATATTTTAGTGGAGGACGGAATTATCGTACAAATTGAAGGTGAAATTGAAAGTCCTGACGGCGCTGAAATATTTGATGCAACAGGGTTATATTTATTTCCGGGACTTATCGACGACCAGGTGCATTTTCGCGAACCCGGGTTAACCCATAAAGCAGAAATTTATACAGAAGCTAAAGCGGCCGTGGCGGGCGGCGTTACTACTTATATGGAAATGCCGAATACGCAACCACAAAGTGTAACGGTTGAAGAGCTTGAAAAAAAATACAAGCGCGCTTCCGAAATTTCATTGGCAAATTATTCCTTTTTTATGGGTACTACCAATGATAATCTGAATGAAATAAATAAAGTTGATTTTAAAAAGGTTTGCGGGCTTAAAATATTTATGGGGTCTTCAACCGGCAATATGTTGGTTGATCGTAAAGAAACGCTTGAGAAAATATTTTCCACTGTTAATGCACTAATCGCTACACATTGTGAGGATGATGTAATGATTAAAAATAATTCAGATAGGATTGTGGCGGAGTATGGTGAAGATATTCCCGCTTATTTTCATCCTGTAATAAGAAATGACGAGGCATGTTATTCTTCTTCGTCAATGGCTGTTGAATTGGCAAAAAAATATAATACGCGTTTACATATCCTGCATATTTCTTCCGCTAAAGAACTTTCTTTGTTTGAAAATAAAACTCCGTTAAAGGAAAAACGCATTACTGCCGAAGCATGTATACATCATCTTTGGTTCAGTGATGAAGATTACAAAACAAAAGGAAATTTTATCAAATGGAATCCGGCTGTAAAAACAGCATATGACCGCGATAAAGTCTTTGAAGCGGTTTTAGATGGAAGAATTGATGTAATTGCAACCGATCATGCTCCGCATACGATTGAAGAAAAATCTCAACCTTTTTTAAAGGCTCCTTCGGGAGGGCCGCTGGTGCAACATAGTTTAATTGCGCTTTTGGATTTTTATCACGAGGGAAAAATTTCTTTGGAGCAAATTGCCCGCAAAACTGCACATAACGTAGCTGATATTTTCTCTATCGAAAATCGCGGATATATACGGGAAGATTACTATGCCGATTTTGCTTTGGTAAATTTAAATAAGCCACAATTGGTGAATAAAGCAAGCTTGTTGTATAAATGTAACTGGAGCCCTTTTGAAGGTCACGAATTCAAATCATCTGTTATTGCAACTTTTGTAAACGGAAATAAAGTTTATGAAAAAGGGCATTTTCATGAAGATGTTAAGGGAATGCGTGTTTTATTTAACCGCTAAAGACTTATCTTTTTCCAAAGCCTTCAAAATTTCAGAAGCTCTTTTATTATTCGGGTGTTTCTTAATTAATTGTTTTAAAATATTCATTGCACCTTTTTTATCACCTTTAAAATTATAAAGTCCTGCCATATTCATTAACGCATCTTCATTATCAGGGTCAAGAGCGAGAGCCTTTTTGTATAATTGCTCGGCCATTAGCGTATTTCCTTCTGACAAATACAAAAACCCGAGATTTGAAATTGCCGGGACGTATTTTGGGTTTTCCTTCAATGTGCTTTCAAAATATTGTTTTGCCATTTTATTATTACCAACCATTGCGTAGGCTGTGGCTAATTTATCAGTGAATTCCGGGACAAATGGCGCTAATTTATTTGCTTGTTCTAAAAACAAAAGCGCTTCGTTATTATTGTTCAGGTATGTAAAACATTCCGCAATTCGGTAGCAAGTCCATGCATGTTGATTATCGTAGGTCTTTTTGTTGAGCCTGTTTTTAAGCAATTCTTCATGGCCGGTTTTAAGTACAAGCCCGCCAACTTTGGCATAGTCGTTCTTTAAAAAATAAAGTTGAACCAAGGCATCAAAGTTTCTGAGATTCTTCGTTGAAAGGTATTTTACTGCAGAATCCAAATAAAAACTCTTTTGTTCAAATTTCTCATACTGATAAATGTACGCTTTCGCTTTTGTAAGAGAGTCAGGTGTCTTTTCATTTATGGCGAATAACCCTAAAAATGTTTTTATTTTTTCTTTTTCTTGTTTGCTGATCGGTTTACGAATGTAATGATCGTGTACAGTTACGTGTGGAATATCAATGGACCCTGATTTAGGCATATGACAGTTTACGCAATTTAATAATTGTGAAGGTGCATGCCCTTGCTTGGCGTTTTTAGCGGCAATCACATTTTTATCTGTACAATCCAGATTTGATTTTCCTCCCGGTTGGTGACAATTTTTACAGGCATTATTAAATACCTCACTACCCGTAGCCTTTACACTAATGTGTGGATTATGACAGGTAACACAAGTCAGGGCGTCTTTATAAGGTTTCAATTTGTTTTTAACTTCTTTCGGATTAAATGATTTTATGAAACATTGACTCATTTTCAGGCGGTCGGCATGACTGGCCATAATAAATTCATCATCGGTATTTTTGTATTTAGGTAAAAACACGGAAATGTAATCGCTGAGTTTCATTCCGGGTTTAAAATCGAAAAAGGATTTATCTTCTTTCAGAACGGCATTTCCCTGTAAATGGCAACGCTGACAAACATCAAATTGCAAATTGATAGAAAGTTTGGAAGGATTTACAATACTGTAATCAATATAGTTTGCAGTATCAATTTTACTTCCGGTACTTCGTTGTTGAACGTGTACACTGCCTGGTCCGTGACAACGTTCGCAATTAATTCCGTCTGGAACTTTATTGTATTTGTTTTCTGAGCCCAAAACAAAATCGGGTAAGGCATTGTGACAGCTCATGCACTCCAGGCCTATTTTACGCGTAAAACGAGTGTTAACACCATTCTCAAAACCGGGAGGTAAATGCCATTCTTTTTTTTGTGTGTAAAAAGTCATTGGCATCTGGTTAAAATACCCGTTTATGTTTTGTATGTGCGAATTGGTATGATGTCCGGAGCCGATGATATAATCACATTTTTCGACGCGCTTATAAACGGTGTCTTTTCCCTGCAAACGAAACTCTTTGAAATAGAGTGAATCATTTTTTCCCCAGAAAGATTTGTAATAAAAATCGGAGAACTCATCGTAAATAAGTGAATGCGAAAAATCTCCTGCCGATTTTTCTTTAGTAGCTGCGGCAAATGATTTGCCCATTCCGGTTTCAATAAAAGTGTTGTAAATCCCTTGGTGACAAAGTTTGCATGTATTTATTCCTACATAATATGCCGTGTCGGCATGATTAAGATAAAGTAGCGTGTCTTTTTTTAC
Organism: Bacteroidia bacterium; assembly: GCA_035569635.1. Taxonomy (GTDB): domain Bacteria; phylum Bacteroidota; class Bacteroidia; order B-17B0; family Aurantibacillaceae; genus PALSA-968. The sequence continues at coordinate 22,379 of DATMMV010000070.1, forward strand.
AACTTCAACAGTAGAATTCTTTTTTTCTTCGGTACATGAGAAAAACAGAAATAAACTCAATGCCACCCCGAGTAACGCAGTGAAGCGGAGTGCATCGGGAAGTGATTGTTTACTAATTCCCAAACGAAGTATATTTTTTAACGTCCTTATCGGTTATGGTTTTGTCGCACAAAATCACCAAACGCTCCATTACGTTTCTGAATTCGCGGATATTTCCGCTCCATGGTAATTGTTGCAACGCCTTAATTCCCTCGTCCGAAATATTTTTCGCAGCATTGCCTTGCTCTGTGCAAATCAAATTTAAAAAATGTTCCGCAAGTAAAGGAATATCTTCTTTTCGCTCTGACAAAGATGGAACGTGAATAGGAATTACACTTAAACGATGAAACAAATCCTCTCTGAAATTCCCTTTTTCGATTTCCTGTTGTAAGTTTTTATTGGTAGCGGCAATCACACGTACATTTACATTGATCGATTTATCTCCGCCAACTCTCGTAATTTTATTTTCCTGTAAGGCACGTAACACTTTTGCCTGCGCGCTTTGGCTCATATCGCCGATTTCATCTAAAAATAAAGTTCCACCCTCTGCCAATTCAAATTTTCCCTTGCGTGTCGCTACTGCCGATGTGAAAGAACCTTTTTCGTGGCCGAATAATTCGCTCTCAATTAATTCGGAAGGAATAGCGGCGCAGTTTACTTCTATAAAAGCAAATTTTGCGCGATTGCTTTTTTCGTGTAATTGTTTTGCAACTAATTCCTTTCCCGATCCGTTAGAGCCGGTAATTAAAACACGGGCATCGGTAGGGGCAACTTTTTCAATTAAATTCTTTACTTCTTCAATCGCTTTCGATTCTCCTATAATTTCCCCGCCTTTTGCAATTTTCTTTTTAAGTGTTTTTGTTTCACTTACCAAATGTTGCTTATCCATGGCGTTACGCACCGTAACAAGCAAACGGTTTAAATCAACAGGTTTGGTTAAAAAATCATACGCGCCTTTTTTTACAGCTTCTACGGCGGTTTCAATATTTCCGTGGCCGCTCATCATTACTAAGGGAACATCTGCTTCTCCTTTACTTAGTTTTTGCAAGAGCTCTAATCCATCGAGTTTAGGCATTTTTACATCACATAAAACCAAATCAAATTGCTCTGAAGTAATTTTTCCATAACCTGCCTGGCCGTCCTCGGCTTCGTCCACAATGTATTTTTCAAATTCTAAAATTTCACGAAGTGAACGGCGAATACTTTTTTCGTCGTCTATAATTAAAATTCTGGGCATATTTTAAATAACTTTAATAAGGTTTTTATTTAATAAATTAGCATTATGTTTCCGGCACGAAGCCGCTAAGGCTCATTAAGAAATTCCTTTGTGAAATTTTGCGTCTTTGTGTCTTTGTGGCAAAAGGCATCTTAACTTCTGTACTTAATTAATTTTCTTCAATATCTAAATGAAACTTATGCAGGAATCTGTGCAGAATAGGAATAAACAGAAAAGCTGTGCTGCTGATAAAAGCCACGCCACTGTATATGGCGTAAAACGAAGCGAAAACTTTTGCGCCGTTTGTAGTAGCATAATCAACAGGACCCATGCCGGATAATATCATGGAAGCATTTATAAGTGAATCATAAAAACCCAGGTGCATAAAATGATGATAACCCCAAACACCAACTGCCAAAGAAAAAATAAGCAGGCCTGAAGCAATTAAAAAATTGATCAGCAATTTATTTATAAAATGCTTCGGATGCGGGAGTTTCTTATATCTTGAAGTCTTCATTATACAAAAATAAGAAATGCTTTGTATAACCACGGGTAAATTAAACTATTTAGTGTTATTTCTCAGACTATACGGAGTCCTTATATACAATTCTTCATTCTGCCCGAACTGACAACTTTCACGATTTAGAGATAGTAAATTATTTCTTCAAAGAATCTCTGATTTCCATTAGTAGTTTATCAGTGGAAGAAGGGTCAGGTAGGGGAGCGGGCGCTTCTTCTTCCTTCTTCTTTGCAACGTTTATCCCTTTAATTACAAGGAAAAGTACAAGCGCTACCAGTATAAAACTGATTATAGCCGAAATAAACTTTCCGTATTTAACC
>DATMMV010000071.1:0-105048 GCA_035569635.1 Bacteroidia bacterium
AGGTTTATCAGCTGAATTGAAAAAATTTATTCTCTCAGGCGGCAGTGTTTTGGTTTTTCCAATAAAAAATGCTGATAAGGAGTCGTACAACAGTTTCTTCGCGCAATTTAACACGGCAACTTTTTTACAGAGTGATACATCAAAATCAAGATTAGAGAATAAAAATCTGCCAAAATCTTTGTACGAAGGTGTGTTTGAAAAAACTCCCGAAAATATGGACATGCCTTTAGTGAATTACCATTATGTTCAGCAAAGCAATTCGCGTAGCGGAGAAGAGATTTTACTAAAACTGATTAATGGACAATCGTTCTTAAGTTTGTACAACAAAGGCAAAGGAAGATTATATGTTTGCTCAGCGCCTCTTGATGAAAAAAGCAGCAGCTTTGCCAAACACGCTTTGTTTGTTCCCACTTTAATTAAAATTGCCATCTTAAGCAGGCCTTCACCCCCGCTTTATTATTTCAGTGGCAGTAACGAAGCCATTGATGTAAGTTTGATAAATACGATGGGTGAAAAACCATTACATATAAGTAGCCTCACGCCAGCTCTCTCAAAAGGAGAGGGAGGAATACAGAAAAATGGTGTTGACTTTATTCCCGAAGTAAAAGTTACGGAAGATAATCACTTTGTGTTAACACACGGGCAACCGGCTCAAGCAGGAAATTACATTTTAATGCACGATAAAAATATCCTGGAAGGGCTTGCCTTTAATTACAATCGACAGGAAAGTGATTTAAGCTGCTACACAAAAACAGAATTGGAAGACCTCGTGAAAAAAGCCGGCTGGAAAAATGTATTGGTGATAGAAACAAACGCGGGCGGATTTAAAACTTCTTTGGCGGATATAAGTGGCGGAACCAAACTCTGGAAACTCTTTGTACTTTTAACTCTGATGTTTTTGCTTGCGGAAACAGCTCTAATTAAATTCATGCGATGAAATCAAAACGTTGCAAAAATTTACAAATAAAAATAAACGCGCGATTCCATATGACCTTTAACAAACAAATTACGCCATATGAACTATTTGATTAAAAATGTTAAGGTGGTCGACCCCAACTCGCCACACAACAAAAAAACGGTGGATATTTTTATTGAGCAGGGTATTATTGCCGAAATTGGCAGCAACCTGAAAGTCGATAAAAATGCCAGGGTAATTGAGCAGGAAAATCTGTACGCCTCACCTGGGTGGTTTGATATGCAGGCCAGTTTTTGCGATCCGGGTTTTGAATACAAAGAAGATTTGCAAAGCGGAATGCGCGCCGCGGCACAAGGTGGATTTACCGGTGTATGTGTTGCTCCTGCAACAAATCCGCACATGAATACCAAATCGCAGATTGAATATGTGATTAACTCCTGCAAAAATAATGTGGTGGATGTTTACCCCGCGGGTTGTCTTACGCACGACAGCGAGGGAAAAGAAATGACCGAAATGTACGATATGAAACAGGCCGGCGCCATCGCCTTCAGCGATTATAAAAACTCGATTAAAGATTCGGGATTACTTGTAAGATTATTGCAATACGCACAAAATACAAACACATTAATTATTGCACACTGCGAGGAACAAAGTTTAACGGCAGGCGGGCAAATGAACGAAGGAGAAACTTCAACCCACATGGGATTAAAAGGAATGCCTGCACTTGCAGAGGAATTAATGGTGCAAAGAAACATAAACCTGCTTGCTTATGCCGGAGGGAAAATGCACGTGCCGACAATCTCTACAAAACAAGGCGCGGATACTATTAAACAGGCAAAAAGCAAAGGGCTGCATATAAGCGCAGGGATTGCGGCACACCAGTTATTGCTGAATGATGAGAGTTTGGAGGAATTTGATACAAATTTAAAAACCAATCCGCCACTGCGCGACAAAAGTGAAACCGAAGCGTTGAAGCGCGCGGTGCTGAACGACGCAATTGATGTGATTGTAAGCGACCACTGCCCCGAAGATGTAGAAAACAAAGATGTGGAATTTGACCACGCTGCTTTCGGAATCATAGCACTTGAAACAGCTTACGCTGTGGCAAACACTGCGCTGTATGATAAAGTGGAAAATATGCAGATGGTAGAAAAGCTGAGCATTAATCCGAGAACAATTTTAGGGCTGCATGTGCCGGTAATAAAAGAAGGAGAAAAAGCCAATATCACTTTGTTTAACCCGAAAACAGAATGGGAGTTTACCGAAAAACACATAGCATCAAAAAGTAAAAACACTCCCTTTATAGGAAAACATTTTATCGGTAAAGCGATTGCGGTGATAAATAACAGTAAGATGGTGGTGTGTAAGTAAGGTTTGTCATACCTGCACTTGTTTCAGAGTCCGAGCTACAGATGCTGAAACAAGTTCAGCATGACCAAAAGAACATCTTCCTTCTCTGCGAGCTTTGCGTTTCTTCGTGAAACCATTTTACAACTTACACAAAATCTCTGCAGCCTTTTCCAAAGTCTCATCTTTCTTCGCAAAGCAAAAACGTAAAAAATTATTATCCTCCGGTAAATGATAAAAAACCGAGAGGGGCACTGAAGCAATTTTATGCTCTTTGGTTAATCGTATCGCAAAGTCGGTATCTTTTTCCTTGCTGATGGCATCGTACTTTAAAAGTTGGAAATAGGTTCCGGCACTGGGTTCGAAAGAAAAACGTGAGCCGCTGATGAGTTTGGCAAACAAATCACGTTTTTGTTTATAAAAATTTTTTACTTCCGAATAATTATCTTTTTCTTTTAAAAATTCTGCCAACGCCATTTGTATCGGATGATTAACCGCAAATACTAAAAATTGGTGCACTTTTCTGAACTCCGTCATTAAGTTAGCGGGAGCAGCCACATAACCTATCTTCCACCCTGTTGTATGCACCGTTTTCCCGAACGAAGAAACTAAAACGCTCCGCTCCGCTAAAAATTTGCTTCGTACCACGCTCCAATGTTTGGTGTCATTAAAATACATGTGCTCATACACTTCATCGCTCAAAACGATTACATCTGTATCGCGTGTAAGTTTTTCCAATTCCTTTAAATCATTTTCTTTAAATACTGCACCACTCGGATTATGCGGTGTGTTTATAATAATCATTCTTGTATGATGGTTAACTAATTTTTTAACCATTTGCCAGTCGATAGAAAAATCAGGCTGTTTTAATTTTACAAAAATCGGCTTTCCTCCGTTCATTTCTATAGCGGGTACATAACAATCGTAAGCGGGTTCAAAAACAATTACTTCATCGCCTTCGCGCACAAAAGCGGAAATCGCAGTGTAAATCGCTTGTGTTGCACCTGCAGTAATGGTAATTTCAGAATCCGGACTATAACTCGTACCATATAATCCTTCCACCATTTCAGAAATTCGCTCACGCAAAGGCATCGCGCCCTGCATGGGTGGGTATTGGTTAAAGCCTTTTTTCATATAGTCAGAAACCAAGTTTACCAGTTTATCCGAACAATTAAAATCCGGAAATCCCTGCGAAAGGTTAATAGCATTCTGCTCTTGCGCCAGTTTGCTCATTATTGTAAAAATGGTGGTTCCTACAGCGGGTAACTTTGAGTTAATCACTCCGTTATACTTAATCATATTCATAAAGAGATCGTAAGAACAAAGCTTAATTACCTTGTTTCTGCACTAAAATTAGTAATTTTTGTTCCATCTTTTTTTATTTTTTATTTACAAAATCTTTATACTTCTTTTTATACCTTTGTGCCGCAAATCACTCTATCGTGAGCAACCACCATAACGGCCACATCAGTAAAGTTACCCTTGGAGGCCTTCTTGTAACCTTAGGAATTATTTACGGAGATATAGGTACATCCCCCCTGTATGTAATGAGTGAAATTATGGGGAAGGAAGTCATCGACCCGAACGTTGTTCTTGGAGGCATCTCATGTATTTTCTGGACACTTACATTACAGACAACTATAAAGTATATCATGCTTACCCTGCGAGCCGATAATAAAGGTGAGGGTGGAATTTTTGCACTTTATACATTAGTACGACGCTTTAAAGTAAAATGGCTTTTGGTGCCTGCCATCATTGGTGGAAGTGCCTTATTGGCCGACGGAATTATTACTCCCCCCATTTCTATCGCTTCCGCAGTAGAAGGTTTGCGTTTCTTTAATCCCGACATAAAAACAGTACCTATTGTTATCGGCATTTTGGTTGTACTTTTTTTAATTCAGCAATTCGGTACAAAATTTATCGGCCGTTTTTTCGGTCCCATGATGATGATCTGGTTCAGCATGTTGGGCGTGCTGGGTATATTGCAGTTAAGCGGAAACATCGGCGTTTTAAAAGCGCTCAATCCGTATTACGCATTTCATTTACTCTCTATTCACCACGAAGGCTTTTTTGTATTAGGCGCTGTTTTTCTTTGTACCACAGGGGCAGAAGCTTTGTACAGCGATTTGGGACATTGCGGCCGCTCAAACATTCGCGTAAGCTGGATTTTTGTAAAAAGTATGCTCGTTATAAATTATTTCGGGCAGGGCGCGTTTTTAATTAAACATGCCGGACAAACATTAGAAGAAGTAGGAAGGTCATCAAACATAACTAATCCATTTTATCTCTGCATGCCCGAATGGTTTATTCCTATCGGCGTTATCGTTGCTACAACCGCTGCTGTAATCGCGTCGCAGGCTTTAATAAGTGGCTCATATACACTAATCAGTGAAGCCATGCGTTTAAATTTATGGCCCAAAGTTTTAATTAAATATCCTACCGAGTTAAAAGGGCAACTTTATATCCCTTCAATTAACTGGTGGTTGCTTGCGGGTTGCATCGGCGTTGTTTTAAAATTTAAGGAATCATCCAATATGGGTGCCGCTTACGGTTTGTCCATTATTCTTTGTATGCTCTCTACCACCATCCTCCTTTTCTATTTTATGTGGATGAAAAAATACAATCACCCATTGGTAATTTTAGTAGTGGCCGTTTATGTAGTGATTGAATTATCTTTTTTGTACGCCAACCTTAAAAAATTCCCGAATGGCGGTTATGTAACTTTATTAATTGCTTCGGGTTTAATTTTAGTGATGACTATCTGGCATCTCGCTAAAAAAATTACACGCAGCTATACCGAGTTTGTAAAAGTTGACGGATACAAACAAGTACTTGCAGAATTAAGCCGCGATTTAACCATTCCAAAGTATGCCACACATTTGGTTTACATGACGGGAGCTAATCACGCTGACGAAATTGAAGCAAAAATTATTTATTCTATTTTACAAAAACGACCGAAACGTGCCGATTTATATTGGTTTGTACACGTAGACGTAGTTGATGAGCCACACCGGATGGAATACCGCGTACATGAAATTTTAAAAGACGATGTAATACGCGTTGATTTTAAATTAGGGTTCCGTGTAGCGCCAAAAATTAACATGATGTTTCGCAAAGTAGTACAGGACATGGTGCGTGCGGGGGAAGTTGATATTACCAGCCGTTATGAGTCGTTAAACCGCAACAACGTTATCGGCGATTTTAAATTTGTGATTATTGAGAAATACCTTTCTTCGGATAATGACCTGCCGTGGCACGAGCGTGTTATTATGGATATTTATTACTTTCTTAAAAAATTCAGCCTTTCCGAATCTCGTGGCTTTGGCCTGGATACCAGCTCGGTGAAAGTGGAGAAATTCCCAATGGTTATACACCCTCACAGGGATATTCCTTTAAAAAGGATAGAATAGCCTTTTTATTCGCTTTCAGGCTGAATTCCGGCCTTGGGGCGAAAAATCCTTGTAACATCTTTTTAAATTTTCTCATTTCCTTAATTGTATTGCACGCGTTTCGATTCCGCTCAACGTGACAACATTTTGTATGTCAGACTGAGCGGAGTCGAAGTCCTTGTAAACTTTAAAAGATCTTAAGCGATACTGAAACAAGTTCAGCATGACGAATAAGAAACATTTTGTACTTTTATACCTCATTGTTATTCTATGAGGAAATTATTTTTTGTACTGGCCATCAGCACAACGTTTTTAAAAAGTTTTGCCGATGAAGGAATGTGGCTTCCGTTTTTACTGAAACAATTAAACGAAAGTGATATGAAAAAAAACGGCTGCAAGCTCTCGGCTAAAGATATTTACGATGTAAATCAAACTTCTTTAAAAGACGCCATTGTACAGTTTGGCGGAGGATGTACTGCCGAAATAATTTCTGATAAAGGTTTGTTGCTTACCAATCACCACTGCGGTTACAGCGCCATTGCAAACCACAGCACAGTTGATAAAGATTATTTAACCAATGGCTTTTGGGCCATGAACCAAAGCGAGGAATTAACCAATCCCGGTTTAACGGCGATGCTTATTGTACGCATTGAAGATGTTACTGTGCAAATTAATAATGGTTTGCAGGCTAATTTTACCGAGCGACAAAAAGATTCTGTACAACAAGTAAATTCAAAACAATTAATTGAAGTCGCCGTTAAAGGAAGCAAGAACGAAGCTTTTGTCCGCCCGTTTTTTTACGGCAATCAATATATTTTATTTGTAACACAAACTTTTAAAGACGTACGTTTGGTTGGTGCGCCTCCCTCTTTCATTGGTAAATTCGGTGGCGACACAGACAACTGGGTTTGGCCAAGGCACACTGGCGATTTTTCAGTATTCCGGATTTATGCAAATAAAAATAATGAACCTGCGGATTACTCGGAAGATAATGTTCCGTATGTTCCGAAAAAATCTTTGACGATTTCTTTAAAAGGAGTTAACGAAGGAGATTTTACAATGGTGTACGGATTTCCCGGTCGTACACAGGAATATTTATTCAGCGACGCGGTGGATATGACGATGAATCAAAGCGATCCCGACAGAGTTTTGTTGCGCGAAAAACGTTTAACTATCATGAACCGCTTTATGAAAATGAATGATACCACTCGTATCACTTACGCTTCAAATTATGCTTCGGTAGCCAATTACTGGAAAAAATGGATGGGCGAAATGCAAGGCTTAAAAAAGTTTGACGCCGTTAATAAAAAGAAAGAGTTTGAAAAGAAATTTTTAGAGCTGCTTTCGACCGATCCCGCTGAGAAAGAAAAATTCAGTAAAATATTTAATGATTTTCATTCTTTATACAGCGAGTATAAAAATTACCAGAAGCAAAATGATTATTACACCGAATGCCTGATGGGCTTCAGTGCTTTTATCGGTGCAAAGAGTATTGAGAAATTACTAACCACTGTAAAAAAATATCCGGCCGAAAGTGCTCCGAAAGAAATGAATAAATACTATCAGGATATTGATAAATATTTTAAAACCTATAACCGCACCATGGATAAAACCATTTGTCGCGCCATGCTGGAAGCTTACGCAACCGGAGTAGAGAAAAAATTACGTGTTCCTGCTCTTGATTCTTTGTTTACGGCACACCAGGATAATTATGATGCTATTACCGAAAAAATTTATACTGAATCCGCTTTTGTAAACAAGGGCAAATATTTAGCCGCACTTAAAAACGGAGATCTGAAAATTTTTGAGGGCGATATCGCGTACAAACTCTGGAAAAGTATTTCGGCTTATTACAGCACAAATGTTTCTCCGCAGGCCAATGCAATCGACAGCAAGCTTCTTACACTTTATAAACAGTATGTGGATAAATTAACTAAAGTGTATAAAGACAAAAAGTTTTATCCCGATGCCAATTCCACTTTACGGATTGCTTACGGAAAAGTAAAACCTTACAAACCGCGCGACGGAGTTGTTTACACCTATTATACGACGCTTGACGGTATGATGGAAAAAGAAGACCCTAATAACGATGATTTTATTATTTTTCCGAAACTGAAAGACTTATACAATAAAAAAGATTACGGGCGCTTTGCCGATAAAGACGGAACTATACACCTTTCTTTTATAGCAAGTAATCACACTACGGGAGGAAATTCCGGAAGCCCTGTATTAAATGCCAAAGGAGAATTAATAGGGACCAATTACGACCGCGTTTGGGAAGGGACTATGAGCGATATTATGTTTAATCCCGAAATTTGTCGTAATATTGTTTTAGACGTACGTTATACTTTGTTTGTTATTGAAAAATACGCCGGTGCCGGCTATTTATTAAATGAAATGAAAATAGTGCAATGAGTATTTTACAAAAAGCATTGGGGACCGAGAAGGGGATTAACATTACCAATATGGGTTTAATGTTATTCAGCTCAGCCGTTGCTTTTATGATTCCTTTTAAACTTTTTTTATTTGTATATGCGGTTTTAGGACCGCTTCATTACCTCACAGAAATTTCGTGGCTTGACAGAAAAAAATATTTTATAGAAAAAAAATGGCAGGTGTGGCCCTATGTTTTGATAGCGCTTTTACTTACTGTTTCTTTGTTTAATGATAAATCCTCTTTGAAATATTACTCTACCACATTAATGGTAGGAGCTGTTGTGTATACTTTATTTATAACGCTGACCAAAAAATATTTGATTTCGGTTTTAACCGGCATAGCGGTAATTATTCTTTGCTTATTTTTTAAAATAGACCGCATGTTTTCTATCGTGCTGGCTTTTTCGGTTTTTTTACCAACCATTGTGCACGTATTTTTATTTACCGGAGTTTTTGTATTGTATGGCGCGCTGAAAAATAAAAGTACCAGCGGTTTTATTTCAATTGCCGTATTTATTTTGTGTGCACTTAGTTTTGTTTTTTTAAAAATTCCGAACGCGGAAATACTTTCTGTTGCTGAACGCGGCTTCATTCAGCGCTATTTTATTATGCTGAATGAATCTTTGGCGGATCTTTTCGGAGTTGCTACTACGGGAACTAAAGAAGAGTATTTTACAGTACCTGCGCTTATTGCCATTCAACGCTTTATTGCCTTTGCCTATACGTATCATTATTTAAACTGGTTTTCAAAAACCACCATTATCAAATGGCACGAGGTTTCTAAAACACGTATGAGTATTATTATTGCTTTTTGGCTATTGTCAGTAGCTGCTTATTATATTGATTACCGCCTTGGATTTATGGTACTGTTTACATTGAGCATGCTGCATGTATTTTTAGAATTCCCGCTTAATGTAGTTTCTTTCAGAGGTATCGGGCAAGAGGCTAAAAAAATATTTTTTTCCAAATAATGTTACTGAGTACCGCTTATCTTCCTCCGGTTGAGTATTTTCAAAAAATAATTTCCTCAGAAAAAATATTTATAGAAAAGCATGAACACTTTGTAAAACAAACGTATCGAAATCGTTGTCATATTTACGGAGCTAACGGGATATTGGCATTAAGTGTTCCCCTTATAAATCCGCATCAGAAAATGCTTATCAGCGAAAAAAGAATTGCTTATACCGAAAAATGGCAGCATCGGCATTGGCGGAGTATTGAAAGCTCTTATCGTAACTCGCCTTACTTTATTTATTATGAGGACGAGTTAAAGGGTTTTTATGAAAAAGAATATGAGTTTTTATTTGGGTATAATACAGAAATTTTGAAAACACTTTTAAAACTTCTGAAAATTAAAAGTGAAATTTGTTTTACGGAAAATTATAAAGATACGAATAGTCACCCAGAACTTGCTTCAAGGCCTCATGGGATGCTGAAACAAGTTCAGCATGACGAACAGGATTTTAGAAACAGTATTAGTCCTAAAGTTTCTAATGAAGAAAAAAGCTTCAAACCTTATATACAGGTATTTTCTGACAAGTACGGCTTTAAACCAAATTTAAGCATTCTTGATTTACTTTTCAATAAAGGGCCGGAGGCTGTTGAATTCCTTATTTAAATTCCAGTTTAAATATTGCTCCGCGCGGAATATTATCCTTCAGTCCCAGTTTAATATTATGCAGAGCGCATAAATTTTTTACAATATATAAACCAAGCCCGGTACCTTTAGCATTACGTGTTTCCTCATTACCAATACGGTAAAACTTATCAAACACTCTTTGTTTTTCGGAATCCCGAATACCCGGGCCGGTGTCTTTTATACAAATACTACCCGGTTGAATTTCTATTTCCACTTTAGCGTCTGCCGGAGAATATTTCAGGGCATTCTCAATTAAATTAGAAAATATAATTGCTAAAATCTGTTCATCCCCCTTTACTAAACTGTTTTCTGAAGAAGAAATCTGTATTCTGTTTTTATTCTCGGCAAACGATTGTTCAATTAATTTTGCAACTGTTTCTTTTAAATTAATTTCCCTGAGATTTAAAGCAGGTGTTTCGTTTCCCGTTTTAGAGGCAAGTAAAATATTATCAATTAATCGCAATAGGCGTTCATTATCCGCCAGGGCTTTTTGCAATAAACTGTTTTGGGTGGCTCCGTCCAATTTATGCTTTTGCATAGTTTGCAATTGCAATTTTACTGAAGCCAAAGGAGATTTTAATTCGTGGGTTACAGACAATAAAAAATTATTCTGTAAACGCGTCAGTTCATTTTCCTTTTTTCGGGTATTATATATTTTTAAAACTCCCAATGAAAGCAGGATTAGAAAGACGGTTCCCTCTCCTACATGCATCCAGAGTTGATGCGTTTTCTTTTTATCGATTTGTTGTATATTTTGTTCCAGCGAATTCTTATCAGAAATATTTAAAGCGCTGATTTCCTTTTGCTCCTCCGCCAGTTGCTTGGATTGTTTTGTCAGCAGGATTTCCCACCATAAAAACTGCACAAGCACGTATACAACCAACGCGTAAAACAACCAGGGTATTTTGCTTTTATGCTGCATTGACATTAATTTGCTTTTCCATTTCGTTAAAAATAACCATTACATCTTTCACCGAAGATACGTTTTGTATGCTAATATAAAAACGGGCACCCTGCTCTTTTAAAAAACATTGTTTCGGGTGTTTTTGCGCAAATTGCAAAATTCCTTTAAAAGTGGGGGTGTTATAATACTCGCTGTCTTGTTTACTGATAAAATAAGCCAGCATTTTGCCTCCCTTAAGTAATAATTTTTCAAAGCCTAATTGCATTGCCCTGCGGCGCATTTTTATTGCATCAAGTAAATTTATTACCTGTTGCGGCATTGGCCCAAAACGGTCAATGAGGTTTTGAGAAAGTGTATTCAGTTCTTCTTCAGTATGCGCCTCGTCCATTTGTTTATAGGTATTTAAGCGCTCGGTAATGTTTTCTATATAGGTATCGGGAATTAATAACTCGAAATCCGTTTCTAAAATGGTATCTTTTACAAAAACTTTCGAGAAGGCATATTTGTTTTCCATCTCAGGCAATCGCTCGTCTTTGGTTTGTTCTTTATACCATTTTTCTTCTTTCAGTTCTTCAACGGCTTCATTCAGAATTTTCATATAGGTATCAAAACCCATATCGTTGATAAATCCGCTTTGTTCGGCTCCCAACATATCACCCGCGCCGCGTATATCCAAATCGCGCATGGCAATCTGAAAGCCGCTGCCTAAATCCGTAAACTCGGTAATTGCTTTTAATCTTTTCTTCGCATCATTTGTAAGTGTAAGCAAAGAAGGTACCAATAGATAACAAAATGCTTTTTTATTTGAACGCCCTACCCTGCCCCGCATCTGGTGCAGATCACTCAAACCAAAATTTTGCGCGTCATTAATAATGATTGTATTTGCGTTTGAAATATCCAGGCCTGATTCCACAATCGTAGTAGAAACCAAAATATCAGTTTTCCCCTCTACAAAATCAAGCATTATCTGCTCCAGTTTATCGCCGGCCATTTGTCCGTGGCCCGCAGCTATTTTTGCTTCGGGCAATAAACGTTGAATAATCCCCGCAACTTCGTTTATGCTCTGCACTTTATTATGAATAAAAAATGCCTGCCCCCCTCTTGAAATTTCAAACCGCAAAGCATCACGTACTAAATCTTCATTAAAATTTTGCAGCTCGGTTTCTACAGGATAACGATTGGGAGGCGGAGTTGCGATCACAGATAAATCCCTCGCGCCCATTAAAGAAAATTGCAGGGTACGCGGTATCGGTGTTGCCGTAAGTGTAAGTGTATCTACGTTTTGTTTGAGCAATTTTAATTTGTCTTTTGAACCTACACCGAATTTTTGTTCCTCATCAATAATAAGCAATCCTAAGTTTTTAAATTTCACAGAGCCGCCCAGCAATTTATGTGTACCGATAATAATATCGGTTTTTCCCTCCTCCATTTTTTGTAAACTCTCCTTTTGCTCTTTAGCAGATTTAAAACGATTGATATAATCCACTTTACAGGGAAAATCTTTCAGGCGTTCTGCAAAAGTTTTGGCATGTTGCATGGCAAGAATGGTTGTAGGAACGAGAATGGCTGTTTGTTTACCATCGCACGCGGCCTTAAACGCTGCACGAATGGCAATTTCTGTTTTTCCAAAACCAACATCTCCGCACACAAGCCTGTCCATCGGATACGGTTTTTCCATATCGCGTTTTACATCGTTAGTAGATTTAAACTGGTCGGGAGTGTCTTCATAAATAAAGGAGGCTTCCAATTCGTGTTGTAAATAATTATCGGGAGGAAACGCATGTCCTTTAGAGGCTTTACGTTGTGCATAAAGTTTTATCAAATCAAATGCAACTTGCTTAACCCGCGTTTTTGTTTTTTGTTTAAGAGTTTGCCAATGAGTAGAACCCAATTTGTCGAGGCGCGGAACAGCCCCTTCCTTCCCCGTGTATTTGGCAATCCGGTGAAGCGAAGTAATACTTACATAAACCACATCGTTATCCTTGTACACAAGACGCACCGCCTCCTGAATTTTATCTCCCGTTTTTATTTTTTCCAATCCCGCAAAACGGCCGATACCATGATCGATGTGCACCACATAATCTCCGGGATTTAAACTTTGTAATTCCTTCAAGGTAAGCGCCTCGCCGGTTTTGGTAAAAGATGCAGGGGCTTTATATTTATGATAGCGTTCAAATATCTGGTGATCGGTGTAACAGGCAATCTTATTGACGTAATCAATAAACCCTTCGTGAATACTGAGGTGTATAATCTGAAATAAATTCTCGACAATATTATTCGTCTTAGAAACGTCGGATAAAATTTGTTTTAAACGCTCGGCCTGTTTCTCCGTATCCGTATAGAGGTAATTTGTAAAACCTTTTTGTTTATTTTCTAAAAGGTGTTTAAAAAGTAAATCAAATTTTTTATTAAAAGAAGGTTGCGGCTGCTGGCTGAATTCAATCGTTTCATTTGCGTACAGGGCATTGGCTGCTTCCACGGTTTGCTTTTTCTCAACTGATTTTTTTATTTCTCCGGCAGTACAAAAAAGCTTATCAGGAGATAATTGAACCGTTTCCTGTAAGTTTTCGTAAGCCGTATTTGCCTTTTCATACAACTGCTGCGTTTTTTGCAGCAGGTAATTTATATCCTTACAAAAAACAAGAGTTCCTTCATCAGACAGCGCATCTAAAAAACAAATTTTGTTGACAGCCAGATTTTCATTGGTAATGTCAGGAGTAATTAAAATACGCTGGTGTTTGGCTGTAGATAATTGCGTTAACGAATCAAAACTCCGAATAGATTCTATTTCTTCTCCGAACAGTTCAATGCGATACGGGTTTGGCGAAGAAAAAGAAAATACATCAATAATTCCGCCACGCACGGCAAACTGCCCCGGCTCACTTACAAAATCCACCCGCTCAAAATGATAAGAAAATAAAAATTCCTCCAGGAATTCGATGGAAAGTTTTTCTCCCACCGCAATCTTAAATGTATTATCGCTTAAAACGTTAGAATTCGGGATTTTTTCGAAAAGTGCTTCGACGTAAGTAACGACAATATTTTTTTTATCATTATGCGCGATTCTTTCCAACGTTTCTATACGTTGCTGTTGCGAAGCGGTTTGTGTCTTTTCAAAATCATACGCGTTTACATAGCTGAAGGGCAGGTACAAAACTTTTCTGTCCTGCAAAACCTGTAAATCACTTAAGGTGTAAAGTGCTTCTTCGGCATCTTTACAAATTATAACAAGGTTCTTATTAAATTTTGCGGCGCACTCGGTATATAAAAAACTCCAGCCCGAGCCATGTATTCCTTTTAAGGCAAAAGGTTGCCTGTAACCAATGCGTTCTGTGGCTTCACTAAAAAAAATATGTGCCGGAATGGTGTTCATCCCGGTATTAATTGCTGAAATTCACGCTAAAACACTACAAAAGTCGGCATAATTCGGCATATTTCCTCTATAATCCTGTTTAAGTCACCTCTTTTTTTAAAGTTTCCCAATATTGTTTATTTTTGCTTCAATCTTATGAGGAACGGGTGTTACATATTGGCCTTCTTTCTTGTCATGGCTGCCAAATTTTATGGCAATGACCCCGCCAAGTCTTTTTTTAGCGCCAACGATTATATAAGTGTTTACAAAGCTAAAGCAGTTAATGAAATGCTTATTCACGGTATACCTGCAAGTATTACGCTTGCGCAGGGCATGTTGGAGAGCGCAAACGGAAACAGCGATTTAGCGGTTAACGCAAACAATCATTTCGGGATTAAATGCCACAAAGAATGGTGTGGCCCGACATTCACCAAAGACGATGATGAAAAAAATGAATGCTTTCGTAAATATGAAAATGTAAATGAGTCGTACAACGACCATTCTATGTTTTTAAAAACACGGTCACGTTACGCGTTTCTGTTTCAGCTTTCTAAAACGGATTACGCAGCCTGGGCACGAGGTTTAAAAAGCGCGGGATACGCAACCCATCCCGGGTATGCTGAAAAACTGATTGATCTCATTGAGAGAAACAGGTTGTTTGAGTTGGATACAATTAAAATTCTTATTGAAGAAAATTTTGCAAAAACTGAAGAGAAAGAAAAAAAGAATGATTTCGTTCTATCGGCCGGAACAAAAGTACTGGTTGAATTAATTAAGAAGTTTAACATCAATAGCCTTAAAGAGGAAAGATCTGCCGAAGCGGTTAGCGAACACCTGAAACATTTTTATTTACCTGAGCCTGAAAACAATTCTGTTAAGACAGATTTAGTAAATAACAACAATATAAAAATTGAAAGTAGAATCTCGGATGAACTTAGTCCTCAGGCAAATGCAGAGGCAAAAATTGAAGTTAAAACGTATAAAATTTTTACATTTTCTACCCTGGACGTTGTGAGAGAAGCCTGTTACAATTATTTCACTTCTATAAATGAAACGAATAAAGGCCTTTACTTTTTTGTGAGTGAAAAAACTATTCTTAATTGCAAAAACCCTGTTTATACGGAAAAATTATTCAGTTGCAGTACTGTTAAAATAAATACCCCTGAAAGTCCGGAACAACCACTTGGTATTTCTTTAATGAAAACTACTTCGTTGCAATTATCCAACGCAAAGTTATATTCGGAAAACATTCTTGTGGGTGAACTGCAAATTCTTTGCAACCCGATTATTTGGTAAATAAAATTAAAGAAAACTTTGTAAAGCTATCTCATAGCTTTTTAAACCAAACCCCGAAACAGAACCTTTGCAGTACTTACCGAGATAGGAAACGTGACGATAATCTTCTCTCGCAAAAATATTACTAATATGCACTTCAACAACGGGAGTGGAAATCCCTGCAACTGTGTCAGCAATGGCTAATGAGGTATGCGTATAAGCGCCCGCGTTTAAAATAATTCCGGTGAAATTTTTATCAGCAGCGTGTAATTTATTAATGAGTTCACCTTCTATGTTGCTTTGAAAATAATCAAAAGTCACGGTAGGAAATTTACTTTTAAGCTCCGCTAAATAAGCTTCAAAAGTTTTATTTCCGTAAACTTCGGGTTCGCGTGTGCCGAGCAGGTTTAAGTTAGGGCCGTTTATAATTAAAATTTTCATGGGCCTAAATTACGAATATGTTGCTGTATTTCGGGAAAAAATAAATGAAACTCGCTTTTATAACTTACGTAATTTGCCACCAGCTCATCCGCTGCCTTTTCCATACCCGACTCAAAGCGGGCGCGGCGTGACATACCCTTCATCACCCGGTCGATTCCCTCTATTTTAGAGTAAGAAAATAAAATATCGTACTTTACCATGTATTCGTAAAATCTTTTTGTGCGTTCCGGAAAGACAGAGTAGTACTTCTCTAAAAAAACATAAATTTCATTTGTGTATTGCTTTAAACTGATTTCGGAAAAATCTTCCCAATGCAAAGCCAGAAAGTGGTCGTAATAAACATCTGCCACCACAGGAGCATATTTACCAAAATGGGTGCGTAACCGTTCCTTGCTTTTTAAAACGATTGCATGAGCATCAGTAAAAGTATCAATAGCGCGGTGCATTTTTATACCTTGCTGAATTTCCGGGGAATATTTTTTCACCATATTCCCTCTTACAGAATCGGCCATAAAGTTTCCTATCATCACTTCGTCGGGCGGGCCCGAGAGAAAAATATGTGCCAGAAAATTCATTCAACAAAGATAATAAACTGTATACGTATCCCTCTTTTTTTTACCACATATAAACATAGTTTTTTGTTTGTGGGGTAATTATAATTTAGACAGTACCTGTACGTTAAAAACAAAATTTTCTGCGCTTAATAAGCACTAACTTCTCTTCCTATGTTCCTATGTGGTTTCATTTATGCGAGTATATTGAAAAAAGTATTTTCCATCAGTAAATACCGTAAATTTGTTGCGTGAGCAACTGGCAGCAATATATAAAAGGGTTTGAGATGTATCTCTCAACCGAACGCTCTTTAAGCAAGCATTCGGTAGAAGCATATATGCGCGACATTGGCGGGTTGGCTTTGTTTATGAATGAAAATTTTAAAACCCTGAGTCCGCTGAAGACAGAATTAAAACATTTACAGAAATACATTGTAAAGATAAACGACTCGGGTTTAAGCCCTGCTACACAAAGCAGGATTTTATCGGGCATACGTTCTTTCTTTAAATTTTTGCAGGCCGAAGAAGAAATTGAAAACGACCCTACACTTTTATTAGAATGGCCGCGCAGTGTAAGAAAATTACCCGATGTATTAAACGAAAAAGAAATTGACGACCTGCTAAGCAATATTGACCGCAGCACACCCGACGGAGAACGTAACCGGGCACTTTTAGAAACCATGTACGGATGTGGTTTGCGCGTGAGTGAATTGGTGAATCTGCAAATAAGCAATATACATTACGCTGAAGAATTTTTAATTATTACCGGTAAAGGAAATAAGCAAAGATTAGTACCTATAAATGGCATGGCGTTGAAACACATTGACATTTATTTAAAAAATGTGCGAAGTTATATTGCAATAAAAAAGGGACAGGAAGATTTTGTGTTTTTAAATAAGCGAGGAAGCAAACTTTCGCGCGTAATGGTGTTTTTAATTATTAAAAAATTGGTGGAAGAAGCCGGAATTAAAAAAACAATTTCTCCGCATACCCTGCGCCACAGCTTTGCCACGCATTTAATCGAGAATGGCGCTGATTTACGTGCTGTACAGGAAATGTTGGGGCACGAAAGTATTACCACTACCGAGATTTATACCCACATAAGCCGCAAACTTTTAAAAGATGTGATTGAAAAGCATCACCCGAGGAATAAGTAGGATTTACTCAATGGGGATAACCGGATAACCAGGAAGAAAATATTCATCTTTTGTTTTAATGGAAATATTTAAATCAACTTTCTTCGTTTCTTTGGTCGGAATAATTAAATAAATGCATTCTTCTCCTCAAGGTTTAATCTTTGCTTCTTTCATCCTGGTAGAAACAACCAACTGCATACAAATATTATCTACCAGTAATTTTACCCTGTTTTCTTTTTTTAGTTTACCGTTATAAATTATGAGTGAAACCTTATGTAAGCCCATAGTAGTATCAATTCTCGGTTTTTGTTTAGCCTGAGCAAAACAAAATAAAGGGAGGAATAGTATAAATAAGTATTTCATTTTTACTAAAATAATTTTCAGGTTGGCCCCATCCCATGCCGAAAAATGATTCCTAAACTTACATGATATAAAATGAAAGATAAAAACAAAGCCACAATCAATCCAAGTAAAATTCTATAAATCTTTTTTAATTCCAGAAACTTCCATGCAAGCGGAATTGTGAGTAATGGTGTCAAAAACATTACAATCCAAAGTATTTTTCCTAAAGTATCCATGCAATTTATAAATGTACCCCGTTTTTACAATTCACCCAATGTTATTTAAATTCGAATACACGGGCAAATGTTTTATCAGTAAAAAATTTAACGGAAAGTCCGCATTTTACTAAAGTGTTTATTTTCTTAACTGTTTCAGAATATTTTTCCGCTTAGTTTCTAACTTTTCTGTGGCGGCGCTAAATGCAACAGCACTGATACTTTTTATGTTCTTCCGTACCCACTCAAAAGTTTTTTCGGGATATACATTGTGTAATTCTCTCAGCGACCAGCCTACTCCTTTTTGCACATAATATTCTTCATCGTGCAATAAATTATTTATTAGCGGGATTATTTTATTAAAAGATAAGTGAATCTTTTTGGTACGCGAGTAATACAATAAACTAACTATAGATTGCCTTCGCTTCCATAAGTCTTTATCTTTGTTCCATTTTACCAACTGCGCATAAACCTCCTCCGGAAAAAATTCAAGATGCCTGGTGTATATTTTACTGAGGCTGTCGCAGAATGCCCAGTCGTTTACCTCGTTTTGCCAATGCTTTAAAACTTTCCAGCCATGCTTACTATGCTCTTCTTTCGCGGCATGCTTTTCGCAATAAAAAAACGGCTGTGTCTTTACGTGAAAATCGGATGCATTTTTCCAGACATATTCCCAAATCATTAATTGTTCCTCAAATTCAAGTTTGGAAAAAGAATATCCTTTTTTAAACGAGTTTCGCAAACCCGGCACGGTTTTCATTCCGGCATTCACTTGCGTTCGTACTTCCGAAAGCGCTTCGGTATAGTTCGTTTTTAACATTGTTCTAAATTTAAAAATCCCTTTCTTTACGAGAGGGATTTTACTTAAATAATTACTATTTAAATTTTACAATACCCCTTCGTCGTAAGCAACCTCGCCATGCAGAGCCTCATCCAGTCCTTTATCTTCTACATGTTCAGGCACACGTACTTTAGTTATTTTATTAATTATTATAAGCATAACGTAAGTAAAAATAAACGCGTAAATCGCGGCGCCCAGGGTTGCAACAGTTTGTTTTATAAAGAAACTGCTGTTGCCATGAATTAATCCGTCTGTGCCGGCAGGATTAACTCCTTTAGAAGCAAAAACGCCTAATAGAATTGTTCCTAACACTCCACCCATTCCGTGTACGCCCCAAACATCCAGCGCATCATCCCATCCTCGTTTGTTTTTAAAATCAACCGCCCAATAACAAACCAAGCCTGATGCAACTCCGATAACTGCCGCGTACGGAAGAGAAATAAATCCTGCAGCAGGTGTTACCGTTGCCAAACCTGCAACCGCACCTGTAAGTAATCCCACAAATTTAGGTTGCCTGGCACCGCGGCACCATTCTATAACCAACCAGGTAACTGCAGCAAATGAAGCGGCAATATCTGTATTTAAAAATGCTAACCCGGTAACAGCGTTTACATCCAATGCGCTTCCGGCGTTAAAGCCATACCAGCCAAACCAAAGTAATCCCGTGCCTAATGCAATTAGCGGAATGCTGTTTGGTTTGTTTTCCGTGTTTCTTCTTTTACCCAAATAGATTACAGAAGCAAGCGCCGCAAATCCCGCTGTAGCGTGAACCACAATTCCTCCCGCAAAATCCAGAACTCCCCATTGCGCCAATAATCCGCCACCCCAAACCATGTGTACAAAAGGATAGTACACAAAAATTTGCCACACAATTAAAAACAATAAATACGCCTTAAACGTTACACGGTTTACAAACGCGCCCGTAATTAATGCAGGTGTAATAATGGCAAACATCATTTGATATGCCATAAAAACAAATTCGGGAAGTTTTGGGTTCCCTGAATAGGCGGTATTAAGATTTACTCCGTGCATCAGCACTTTATCAAAATTACCAATGATGCCGCCCATGGTATCGCCACTGAAACAAAGCGAGTAACCGAATATGAACCAAAGAATAGTTGTTATTCCCATCGATACAAAACTCTGTATCATAATTCCGAGAATATTTTTTTTACCTGCCAATCCTCCGTAAAAGAATGCAAGCCCCGGTGTCATCAGCATAACCAATGATGTAGCCAGTAGCATAAAGCCTGTGGTGCCTGTGTCGAACATATTTATTTGTTTTAGTCACGCTAAAAGCGTGAAGGTTAATTTATAGATTACTTAGAAATAGAATCCCATGTGAATCATGATTTCTTGCCTTATGTTGGTATTTTTTCCGTTCCAACGAAAAATCTGTTGATTGGCATCGCACTGCAATTGCCTTCCTTCTAAACGTACGTACGAGTTATCTGTTGGTTTATACTCAAAGCCTAATGTTGCTCCCCACAATTTATACCCCGTATGATGCCCGGTTTTATCAATAAACTTTCCTGCCAGAAATCCTGTAGGGTCATTAAAAATCTCTCCACGTGTATACACGCCAAATTTTGAAGTGATAGCATATCTGACTGTTGCAAGTGCGCTGAACATGGTTGCCGTTTTCTTTCCTGTTGAATCAGAATTTTGTTGCATACCGTAATCTCCGCCAACTTGTAATTTAATTCTGTTTTTTTGAAAGTTCAGGAAAAAATTCTGATAAACACGGGTGTGTGTCATTGTATCTCCTGTCGGCGAATCATCGCCGATGTAATTGCTATAACCGATATTAAGATCATCGTTAAAAGCATAAGTAGCCAGCATACCGAAGGATTTCTTTTTATTATTATCGACGTAAAGATTATATCCATTCAATAAATAAAAACTGAAAGCTAATTTATCAGATGGAGAATAATTCAATCGCGCACCTGCTTCGTAATAAGGCTCGTTAAATGTACCAACTGCAACCGAACTTGTAATATTTTCTTTTGCGTATAAGCCTTCTGTACCTATATGTGTACGGAAAAAACCGGCATCGAGCCAAAGTTTTTTATGAAGGCGAACTCCTATATGCGCTTCCTGTAAAAAACTATAGGGAGCAGGCGCCCAGGAACTGAGAACAATATCACCATAATGAAGAGAAACCGTTGCGCGAACTTTTTCAGTTGCATACTTAACAGTTATCATCGCTAAATTAAGCCCGAGTGAATTACTCCTTGGCGAAGTAGTGGGGAATTTCTGAAAATTGCCATTGCCCACAGAATCCGTATAAGACGCGTAATAGGCATCTACATACCCGCTGATTGAAAGCGGAGAAACCTGTTCATGCTGTTCAGCACTTTGTGCCGCATGGGCAGTATCCACTATCTGTGCAAATGATGATGATGTAATTATTGTAAGAGAAAAAACGAGAAAAATCCTTTTAATCATAATCTCAATTTACGGGTTAAACTTGATTTACTAAGGAGACGCGGTGCCGGATGGCCTAAACTTATTCAAACATAGGAAAATTTAATCAGAATAAAAAAACATCCCTTTTTTTCAAAAACAAGGGCTGAATTCGGGTCACAACTTTCCGTTAGGAGGTGATTACACGTATCCGCAAAAAGAAGGCAATTTATCATACCCTCTGAAAGCCCTGTAAATACCGGCAGTTCAGTAACGACAACTGTATCAACTGGAGGTTGTTCTTATGCGATGAACGAAAATAATTTTAATGAATTAGTAAAAAGCATAAACGCAAAATCTTTTGAAGATACCAAACTGAAGATTGCCAAACAGGGTGTTTCGTCCAATTGCGTTACCTCTGCGCAGGTGAGAAAGTTGATGGATTTATTTTCGTTTGAAGACAACAAACTGGAATTAACCAAATACTGCTACGATTATACCACCGATAAAAACAACTATTTTAAAGTTAACGAGGGCTTTTCATTCGATACATCGGTAGATACTTTAAACGATTATATCAGTAAAAAGAAATAAATCGTCTAAAAGCCTGTATGTATTAACAGAAATTTCTATTTTTATACATAGGCTTTTTTACAAAAATATTCGTCGCGCTTATTTTCCTTGGCTTTGTTGTTCAAGGGCAAACGCCTCCATGCCCGCCTTGGCCCCCACTTAAAAAACATATATACACAGGTATCCAGGGTAAAGATTCGATTATTCCGGATTCTATTCTTAAAAAATACGCCTCTCTGGATGAATCCCAGGTGATGTGCTCTAAAAAAGTATGGAGTTATATCGACTTTAAAGAAAAATTCAATAAAACACTTTTAAACAACAGCAATCCGAAAACTAAAATTTATCCGCTCAGTGAAATCTTAAATCTGTGGATTACTCTTGGAAAAATAAAATGTTTTAAAAAACCCAACTTCGGTACAGCACAAAATACTCCGATGACTATGGCAGAATTTAAAAAAACGGGTATTAAGCGCGATAGTATGGAAGAAAGAGTAATTGATGAAAACGGAAATGAAAAAATTATAAAAAGTATTAAAGCGGATACGCTGAACAGCGATAAAATTCTGGGTTTTGTAATAAAGGAAGATTGGCTTTTTAATAAACGGAGTGTTTTGATGGAGAAGAGAATTATTGGCTTTGCTCCGGTAGTGTTTGATGTTAAAACGCAAAAAAATAAAGAACTGTTCTGGGTTTATTATCCCGAGTGTTGTGAGTTGCTTTCTTCTTACCGGGTTATTAATCCGAAAGGCAGCGAGGAAATTTTTACTTACCGCGATGCATTTTTAAAACGTTCGTTCAGTTGTTATGTACTGAAGGAAAGCAATGTATATAACCGTGACAAGCCCGAAAACTCAAAAGGCTTTGAAGTAGAAAACGAAAATAATAAGAACAAAGATAAATTTGAAAGCGGAGAAGAGGATTTGTGGTCGAAATAAATTCCACCGCAAAGGCGCGGAGGCGCTAAGATTTTTATTTGTATACCGTTGATGTAACTCCCACAATAAACCTTTTTACCTGCGTTTATCGTAGTTTTTTCAGCATCCGCGTCCATTTCACATTGTCCTAAAGGATAGATATTTCGTATATTTGTAGCCTAAAATTAAACACATGCCCGGAACAGAATTATTTGGCGCCGAAGAGCGTAAAGAAGTAGAAGATGTTTTAAATACCGGATGTTTATTCCGTTACAACCAGGAAGCAATCCGTAACGACCATTGGAAAGCAAAAGATTTTGAAGCAGAGGTAAGAAAAATTACCGGAGCAAAATATTCACATGCTATGAGCAGCGGCTCTACAGCTATCGCAACGGCTCTTGCAGCAAGTGGAATCGGAACAGGTGATGAAGTGATCGTGCCACCATTTACATTTATGGCAACTATCGAAGCTGTTTTGTTCATTGGCGCGTTGCCTGTTTTTGCAGAAATTGATGAAACACTTTGTTTAAGTGCAGAGGGAATTAAAAATGCCATCACACCAAAAACAAAAGGAGTTTGTTTGGTACATATGTGCGGCGGCATGGCCGATATGGATTCAATCATGAAAGTGGTTAACGAGCATAAATTAATTTTAGTGGAAGATGCCGGACAAGCGTTTGCATCCTCTTATAAAGGAACTTACACCGGATTATTCGGAAAAGCGGGAAGTTACTCTTTCGACTTTTTTAAAATTGCAACCGCCGGAGAAGGTGGAGTACTTGTTACGAATGATGAAACCACTTATAAAAAAGCGGATGTGTACAGTGACCACGGGCACGATCATATCGGTGCGGTACGCGGAATGGAAAATCACCCTTACTTGGGTTTTAATTACCGTATTTCTGAGTTACATGCTGCAGTGGGAGTTGCGCAAACACGCAAAGTACCGATGATAAAAGAGAAAAACCGCAAGCATAAAAAATTCATGCAGGATTTATTATCTAAAACTCCGGGTATTTCTTTTGCAAAAGTTGCTGACCCCGACGGAGACTCTGCCACTTTTTTAAATATTATGTTGCCGGATACAGAAACCGCAAAACGTGCGGTAACTGAAATGAAAGCTGCCGGCGTTGCGGGTTTTGATTACTGGTTTTTAAATATGTACCATTTCATTAACCAGTGGGATCATATTAAAGAGCTTCGCACTATTTCAAAACTACCAATAGAAGTTTTAGGCGCTCCCCAAGATTATAAAAATTTGCATTTACCCAAAACACAGGAAACCATCGGCCGTTTAATTTCTTTCGGTGTTAAGTTTAAATGGACTGAAGAAGATATGAAAACACTAGCGGCAAAAATTTCTGAATGTGTTACTAAAGCGATGAAACCAATTCACGCATAATGAAATTATCTCGCGAAATATTCTGGGACGTTAATTACGATACCATAGATTGGGACAAAAACGCTCAATGGGTAATTTGCCGTGTGTTAGACAGAGGCTCTTTAAAAGATTGGTTTCAAATTAAAGAGAATTACGGGATCGAAAAAATTCTTTCTGTTGCGCGAGGCGCTAAATACTTATCAAAAAAAACAATTTATTTTTTAAGCGCTATTTATAATATTCCATTAACTCAATTTAGATGTTACAAACTGATGCAGTTCCGGCAGGAACAATGGATATATTAGAATTCTTGGCAAAACAACCTTGTTTGCAGGATTTTTATCTGGGCGGCGGCACATCTCTCGCCCTTCAAATCGGGCACAGGCTTTCTGTGGATTTGGATTTTTTTACATCACATAAAAAAAATATAAATGATATTGAATATGAATTGCTTTTTATAGAAGGAATTAAAATAAATGCCAGGAGTAATTACGCATTGTTTACCGAGTTTAGGGGTGTTAAGGTAGATATACTGAATTACCCTTATAAATTTATTTCTGAGCCGATTAAATACAATGGAATTACACTTTGCGGAAAAGATGATATATGCGCCATGAAACTTAAAACAGTAATGAATAGAGGGGCAAAAAAAGATTTTTATGATATTTATTTTTTGTTACAAGAATATTCTTTCACCAAAATGATGGAATTATTTGAGAAAAAATACGCCAATATTGAACCTAACGCCATCATCAGAAGCCTGACTTATTTTGAAGATGCCGAAGAACAGGAAAACCCTGTTTTATTAAAAGAAGTATCTTTATCCTGGGAAAAAGTAAAGCAAACAATTATTTCAGAAATACGAAAAATAGTTTAGGCAGAAAATGCAACACAAAAATTTTAAAAATATAGACAAAGTAATTTTCGGTCGCGGTAGTTTTAATATGCTCGACGAAATTATTGCTCCCTTACGAAAAGAAAATAAAAACTATTTTGTTTTTATCGTCGACAATTACTTTAAAGGCAAAGAACTTGCAAAACGTATTCCGGCAAAACCGGAGGATATTGTTTTGTTTGAAGATGTAGAACATCATGAGCCCACAACAGAGCAGATAGATGGCTTGCGCGATAAAATTTTAAAAGAAAAAGGTTTGCCTTGCGGATTAGTTGGTATTGGCGGCGGAAGCATTATGGATATTGCCAAAGCGACCGCGCTGATGTTAACCAATGAAGGTTCTTCTACTTTATATCAGGGATTAAACCTCATCAAAAAACCCGGTGTTTATCATTTAGGAATTCCAACTATAAGCGGAACCGGTGCCGAGTGCAGCAGCACAGCCGTATTAACAGGCCCCGTAAAAAAATTAGGCTTAAAATGCGAGTGGACAGTTTTCAACCAGGTGATCTTAGATCCGGAATTAATTGCAACCGTGCCCGACGATTGGTGGTTTAATACCGGCATGGATACCTACATTCATTGCATAGAATCAGAATTCGGAACTTTGAATAATGCATTCAGTCATGCCTATGCAGAGCAAGCGCTTTCGCTTTGCAGGGATGTGTTTTTAGGAGAGAAAAGCGGGCGCAGCGCCGAGAACAATGATAAATTAATGGTGGCCTCCTTAATGGGCGGGTTAAGTTTAAGTTATTCTGAAGTTGGCGTTTGTCATGCGTTGTCCTACGGGCTTTCAAAAATTTTGGATTACCGTCATTGCTATGCAAACTGTGTTGCTTTTCAGCATTTAGATGATGTTTATTCTACCGGTGTAAAAGAATTTAAACGGATGTTAATAAAACACAAAATTACTTTGCCGCAAAATTTGGCAAAAAGCTGGAGTGATGAAACGATTACAAAAATGGCCGAAGTAGCTTACAATTTACCGCACATGTGGCACCAGGCGTTTGGGGAAAACTGGAAAGAAAAAGTTACAATTGATTATATCAAAGCATTATACAAAAGATTATAATCGTGAGCATTGCAGAAATAGAAAATGAAATTATTGAAGAGTTTGAATTATTCGGCGATGACTGGGAACAGAAATATGAGCATTTAATTGAATTGGGGAAATCGCTTCCGATAATTTCTGAAAAAAACAAGACCGACGATAAATTAATTAAAGGTTGCCAGAGCCGCGTTTGGATGCATTCTGAATTAAAAGACGGAAAAATTATTTTCACTGCCGACAGCGACGCCATCATCACCAAAGGGATGGTTGCTTTAATGGTTCGTGTTTTATCTAACCAAAAACCGCAAGACATAGTTAACGCCGATTTATCTTTTATTGATAAAATTGGTTTGAAAGAACACCTCTCTCCTACACGAGCCAACGGACTCGTAAGTATGATTAAGCAGATGAAAATGGATGCTTTAGTTTTAAGTCAAAAGTCTTAAGTCCGGAGAAAAAATTTGTATTACACGTGAGGGATTGTAGCGGAAAGCCCGGTCCCGCGCCCAGATTTTTTATTGAAAGAAAATTTTCATGCGGGGACACGCCCAAAACCTTATTGTAAATTAACTTCTCTGTTGCTTTAAAATCCGTAAATTTGCACCGCTTCAAAGACTACAAAACTTTGAACTTAAGATTCCGGACTTCCATGGCTGCCATAATCAAATCGAAAAATACAGAGCTTGCGCAAAGGGTGATTGATGAAATAAAAACCTGCTTCGATCCCGAAATTCCTGTGGATATTTGGGAATTAGGGCTGATTTATGAAATTGAAATAAACGACGACAGCGACCTGAAAATAGTGATGACACTTACCTCACCTAATTGCCCGGCTGCCGAAAGTTTGCCAGCCGAAGTAGAAACAAAATTAAAGCAACTACCTGATATTAAGTCGGTTAAATTAGATCTTACTTTTGAGCCCTCCTGGGACAAAAACATGATGAGTGAAGTAGCTCAGTTGGAACTGGGCTTTATGTAGCCTTACTTGACTTTTGGCTTTTTAAATATTACCTTTGCCAACTTTAAAATTAATCCCGTAAGATTAGCAAATTGTACCGAAAGGTGATTTCGCGCGTTTACGATAAGAAGAAGAAAGATATGAAATACCCGTGGTTACAAAATTTTCAGACAAAAAAGGCACGGGTATATCATAAGACAAAAACTAAACAAATTACCCTCTTATGAAATTAACCGCATTTAAGTTTAACCTGCCCAAGGATTGCCTGGCAGAGTACCCCTCTAAAAACCGTGATGAAAGTAAGCTGATGGTCATTGACCGTAAAACCGGCAAAATCATCCATAAAAAATTCAAAGACATCATAAACTATTTTGACGATGGGGATATGATGATTATGAACGACACCAAAGTTTTTCCTGCACGTATGTATGGCAACAAAGAAAAAACCGGTGCTAAGATAGAAGTGTTTTTATTACGCGAGTTAAACCAGGAAAGCCGCCTTTGGGATGTATTGGTTGACCCCGCACGCAAAATACGTATTGGCAACAAATTATATTTCGGTGAAAACGATTCGTTGGTTGCAGAGGTAATTGACAACACAACTTCCCGCGGGCGTACTTTGCGTTTTTTGTTTGACGGGCCTTATGAAGAATTCCGCAAAACATTATATGAATTAGGAGAAACCCCGCTACCAAAATACATTAAGCGTAAAGTAGAAGAAAGTGACAAAGACCGTTATCAAACCATTTTTGCGAAGAATGAAGGAGCTGTTGCAGCACCTACTGCGGGTTTGCACTTCAGCCGCGAGTTGATGAAACGTTTAGAAATTAAGGGAGTTAATTTCAGCTATATTACTTTGCATGTCGGCCTGGGAACTTTCCGCACCGTAGAGGTGGAAGACCTTACCAAACACAAAATGGATTCGGAAGAAGTTGTTATACCGCAAAAAACAGTTGATGTGGTTAACAAAGCCATAGACCGTAAAAAACGTGTTTGCGCTGTGGGCACAACTGTTATGCGCGGTATTGAGACTTCGGTTTCTGTATCGGGGCATTTAAATCCTTATACAGGTTGGACTAATAAATTTATTTTTCCTCCTTACGACTTCAGTATTGCAAATTGTATGATCACGAACTTTCATATGCCCGAGTCGACTTTATTAATGATGACCTGCGCTTTTGGCGGATACGATTTGATAATGAAAGCTTACAAAGAAGCGATAAAAGAAAAGTACCGCTTCTACTCGTATGGCGACGCGATGTTGATTCTGTAAAAAATTAATGTCGGCAAAAAACCGGCATTTTTTTTGACCTCGTTTTCAATACCTGTCCGACGACATTGAGATTTAAAAAGAGTGAATGATGTACAGTCGTTCGGGCGGGGAGAATAGATTTATGTTTTACGCATACGTTCTTTGGTCTCGTAGTTCAATGGATAGAATAGAAGTTTCCTAAGTTTTTACAGAACTTTACCCCCGAAAAGTATATCTACAACATCTCTAAGAATCAGCACTATATTTTTTCATTATTGGAAATTTTGTAGGCTTATCTCTATTCGTTGCAGATTCTTCTCACAAATATCTCACAAATTTGTGATAGAATTTTAAGGGTAAAAAGCATGAGATACAAAGTAACATTAGATTGTAAAACCAACCACGTTGGTAAAGACGGAAAATTCCCAATTCTTTTAAGAGTATATATTAATGGGAAGCATAATTACATCAACATAGGAGAACGAATTAAGGCTGAACACTACGATAAGGAGAATAACAAAGTAAAATCGGGGGTGAAGGGAAGTCAGAATATCGAAGAAATTATTGATAGGCACTATAAGCGAATTACGGACATATTAAGAGAATTTGATAGGAAAGAAGAGATTGCAACATTTTCTCAGGTCAAGGAATTGTACCAAAATGTTTCAGGTAATGGGGATTCAATCAGCTTTAAAACTTATGTAGAAGAAAAGATTAAACGTGAAAGAGAACTTAAAGAAATTTCGCCCGATACTTTAGACAACTATGATTCGCAATTAATCAAGTTAAATACAAAACACCCGAATTTATCTATACATGAAGTTACTACCCGCTTCATTGAAAATTACAAAAATTACATAAAAAACGAATTAAAACAATCTAAGAACACAGCCTATCATGCGATGTGTTTTCTTCGTAAATACTCAATAATGCTTTTTAAGGAGGGAAAAATCCAAAAAAACCCGTTTGACAATTTTGTTGTTGGAAGTGCATTTGTAGGCGAAGGTGTGTATTTGGACGATGTTGAATTGAGCAGTTTACATGACCTTTATGATAGCAAGGAACTCCTGAAAATTATTAAACCTGCAAAAAGTAAGTATGCCAAAGATTCTTACATAGGTGTAAAATATCAGGAAGTATTGAGATATTATCTTGCTGCTTGTTATTGCGGTTTACGTCATTCAGATATTAAAACATTTAAAACAAATGAAATTGATAGAAACTATATTGTCAAAGAATTAAAAAAGGGTAGGAAAGAAATCAAGAAAAAAGTAAGAATACTTATAAATGAGCGGCTTTTATCCTTACTCGACCTGAATAGTAAGAGCGGATTAGTTTTTGAAAAGCCCGTCAAAGAAAATGCACAATCAAATAAGCATCTTAAACAAATTGCTAAAATTGCAGGGATTAATAAGCATTTAACTTTCCACACCTCAAGGCATACTTTTGCAATTAATTCACTCTTGTTGGGAGTGAGTATTGAAGTGGTTTGCGATGTTTTAGGTCATTCTGATTAGTACCAAGATGAAATATATGTTTTAATCCGAGTGAAAGAAGAAAAAATAATTCCTCTTTGCAGTAAGCCCGAATTGCCATGTAATTATTATCAGGCTCGTTGTGATTTAATCCTAATTCTTTGGACAAAGCGTCAATTTGGTAAACATAATTATCTTCATCAATCTTACCGCCCGACCGCTTTTTTACAAGTTCCAACATGGCTTTGTACGAATCCAATTTTTTATACTTTTCAAGTAGAGTTAGATTTTTCATTTATACATATTCAGCCAACTATGAATCCCTTAGAGAATTTGCTTTCCTTAGCTATTGAAATTGTACATAAAATTACAATTTATGGCAAAATATCCGTAATAGAAGGGAAGTTATATTAGCTATAAAAAAGCGTAGAAATTGTTATCTTTGCCCTTCGTTCCTTATAGTATTCGGGCTTCGTAGTTCAATGGATAGAATAGTGGTTTCCTAAACCGTAGATACAGGTTCGATTCCTGTCGAAGCTACAAGAGGTGATTAGAGAGTATTACAATACAATGCTCTCACAAATTTCTCACAAATGTTTTTAGTATAAAATTAAAAGCATTAGTTTATAGGGAGTTAGACCGCTTACAAAGGTTGGATTAGGAGTTTCCTAATCTTTCAATTACGTATGCACATTGTCGGTTCTTGTCTCCACATTGATAATCTGCCTCTATTTTTCGTAAGTTTGAGTATATTTTCAAATGAATAGTTCAAAAACAACTCTCAAAAAACCCTTAACGTTCGCCGCCCATTTTACTTTTTGGGCATTAATTTTTACGTTACCGGTATTGCTGAGATCTGTTTACGGTAATGCCCCGGAGGGTGATTTTCACTTGGCGCCGTTTGTTATTTATAGTGTGCTAATTGTTTCTCTTTTTTATTTGAATGCATATTCACTCCTTCCTTATGTTTTAAGGCGCAAAGGA
Source organism: Bacteroidia bacterium (assembly GCA_035569635.1). Taxonomy (GTDB): domain Bacteria; phylum Bacteroidota; class Bacteroidia; order B-17B0; family Aurantibacillaceae; genus PALSA-968. The sequence goes on from DATMMV010000071.1 coordinate 30,677, forward strand.
ACTATGTTGTACATACTTATTTCAGTATTCCTGATATTGATTTTTTTTATTTGTAATAAATTCATCGCAACTCTTTTTACCCCTGAAGGTACTTCTAAGGAAATTCTTTTGCGAACCATAATCCCCTTTATTTTTATTTGGGGCGTCAGCTCGAGCTACCGTTTTATTCTTGATAACTCGAGACAAGAGAAAGAAAAAAAAGAAAAGGAAAACGAGAATTTAAAAACAGAACTTTCTTTTTTGCGTTCGCAGGTGAGCCCGCACTTTATGTTCAATGTGTTAAACAGTCTCGTAGCTCTTATTAGGCAGAAATCCGATAAGCTTGAACCGGTGGTCATTGAATTATCTAATTTAATGAGATATATGCTATACGAATCTGATGAGGAAACCGTTAATCTTAAAAGAGAAATTGAATATTTAAAAAGCTACATCGATATACAAAAAGTGAGGTTCGGAGATAAAATAAATATTGTGTTTGATGTACCGAAAGATGTACCCGATAAATCAATCGAACCAATGTTGCTCATTCCATTAATTGAAAACGCGTTTAAGCATGGAGCAGTTATTAATAAGCCCGAAATAATAATTGCTATCTCATTCGCGAAAGATCAGCTTCAGTTGGCTGTGAAAAATAAATATATTGAAACGATCAAACCAACTGACAAAAATAATTCCGGAATTGGATTGAAAAATCTTAGAAGGCGTTTAAGTCTTCTATATCCTGAAGCGCACGAATTAGAAATATCCAAAGAAAATGATTGGTACAGTACAGTATTAAAAGTAAATCTTAAAAAATGAGATGCATAGCTGTTGATGACGAAAGTCCTGCTCTGTTTTTAATGGAGGATAACATTAAACGCCTTCCTTATTTGGAATTTGTAAAATCGTGCAGTAACGCTTACGAGGCGATGGAAATACTTCAAAAGGAAAAAATAGATCTCATATTTCTCGACATTGAAATGCCCGAAATATCCGGGTTAGAGTTTTTACAATCATTGCCCTCTAAACCAATGGTAATATTAACTACTGCTTATAAAAAATATGCCCTCGAAGGATATAAATTGGATGTAATAGATTATCTGCTTAAACCAATTGCCTTTGATCGCTTTTTAAAAGCAGTAAATAAAGCGCATGAATATTATCAACTGAAAAATAAGAGCTTAAAAGAATCTACACCACAAAACAACGAATACTTGTTTGTTCATGCTGATTATAACCTTGTAAAAATTACAGTAAACGATATAACTTACATTGAAGCATTAAAAGATTATATCAAAATATATCTGTCCAGCTCTCCAAAGCCAGTAATAACTAAAATCACTATGAAGGCGATAGAGGAAAAACTTCCTCCTGAGAAATACATCAGGGTGCATAAGTCTTTTATTGTAGCATTGAGTAAAGTTTCTTCGATTCGCAAAAACCGAATTAACATTGGTGCTTCTGAAATCCCTTTGAGTGAAAATTACCGGGAATCTTTTTTTAAGCAGGTGGATTCAAAAAATTTATTGCAATAATTAGGCAGTACTCTAATCTCCACATATTAGGGTTTCATCCACTTTTCTCCATGCAACGGCTACTTCGCTTTTAACTGAGCAGAGTATTCCTAAACTTTGCTGTAAAATCCAACAAAATGAAAAAAACAGCACTTCTTTTATGCTTCTTAGTAAGCAGTACAATCGCCCTGCAAGCTCAGTGTACAATTGCCCCCAGTTGCACCACCACCAGTTGGTATTGCTCTACCCCGGCAACAGGAAGCGCGCTTCCCAATGCAATCGAGCTTTCCCCATATAGTACCGTTATACAAATCAGCTTGTCATCAAATTTCTCAAGCGCGACTATCGATAGCGCCAAGATAGTTTCTGTTACCGGGCTTCCCTCCGGACTTTCATATTCAACAAATCCGGTAAACGGCGTTATTAATGGTGGTGCAAGCGGCTGCATTCTTATTGCCGGTACACCCGCATCCGGAACCGCCGGCAATTACGTCGCAACGGCAACAGTAACCATTTATTCAAACCTTGGGGTAGTGCACCCGCCTGTACTTACATGGCCTCTAACTGTTAACAGCGTTACAGGAATTCAAAATATTCAGGCTAACAGCGCAAACATAATTGTTATGCCAAATCCCGCCGGTACACAAATTACTCTATCATCCGATTTTCACTTTAAAAGTGTAAAAATATTTGACGCTCTTGGTAACATCATAATTGCGCAAGAATTTAACGGTATATCGGAAATAAGTATTGCTCTCGATAAACTGAATCCCGGCATTTACTTCGTGCAAGCAAGCAATGATAATAGGAGCATCACAAGAAAGTTCATAAAAGAATGATAGGCTATGCACAGAAGCCTGCTTTCTATATTTCTTTTCTTAAACGCTTTTAATTCCATAGCTCAAAACAAATTTACAATCAGTGGTTATGTCCGGGATTCCATTTCCGGTGAAGAACTGATTGGATCTATAATACACGTTAAAGAGCTTTCCGGCGCGGGCGCAAGCGCAAATGCGTACGGCTATTATTCGCTTACTATTCCAGAAGGGAACCACACTTTAATAATTCAAGCGTTAGGATACAAGCCCAAACAAATTATTATTGAATTAAAGCAAAGTACAAAGCTTGATGTAAAACTATCGCAAAACATCAATCAATTAAATGAAGTTTCCGTCACTGCCGAAAAGAAGAATGAGAATATTACCAATACTCAAATGGGAGTGATTAAACTTGATATGAAAACAATTGAGAAAGTACCGGTGATTTTTGGAGAGAAGGATGTAATGAAAACACTTCAGTTAACACCCGGCGTTAAATCAGCCGGGGAAGGTAATAGCGGTTTTTACGTCCGTGGCGGTTCAACCGATCAAAATTTAATCCTATTGGATGAGGCCACCGTTTATAACGCCTCGCACCTGTTAGGTTTTTTTTCAGTATTCAATTCAGATGCGATAAAAGACGTAACTCTTTATAAAGGAAATCAGCCGTCCCAGTTCGGTGGACGGCTCTCTTCAGTGCTTGATATTAAAATGAAGGATGGTAATGACAAAAAATTCGGCGTGGAAGGTGGTATCGGGATTATTGCTTCAAGATTGAAAATTGACGGGCCGATCAAAAAAGAAAAGGGATCATTCATGATCTCGGCGAGAAGAACATACGCTGATCTATTAGGAAACTTAGTTCTACTTTTTGAAAAATCATTACCTTTACTCTGGTATAAAAACGGCTCTCTTGTACAGAGTGGATCAAGTAATACATATGTAGCTTCAGGCAGTGCTAACACTAATTATACTGTGACTGTAACTATGTACACCAGTGGTTGTGCCGCGAAACCTACTCAACAAGCAACCTATCACGTTGGGAATGGGCCAAACTGTAATGCTCCGCCTCCGCGCCTGGCAAATGCTGAAACTGATCATAACCATATCGACGCATCCACTTCTGTAATCTCGCTTATTCCAAACCCTGCTACAAATCAGGTAACAGTTCACTACGACATAACGGAAGATCAGTCAGCAGAATTAGTTATTATAAATATGTATGGTAAAACCATCGGTAAATACAAGCTAAATGCCAAAGAGAAACAAATTGACGTTGATTGTACACCAATGGCAGCCGGCGCATATTCAACCACGCTTATGATTGGCGGACAGGTTAAGGACTTTAAGAAACTTATTATTACAAAATAAAATGGATGTTTCTTAGTAAGGCTCATCCATTTATTAAACCCACTTCTCTTGTCAGAAGTGGGTTTTAATTTCCTTTTATAACAACTTCGGTTGCTAATTGGCCTTAAGGAATCCCCGACGAAACGAACAAAAATCCCGCCTCATACGAGAGCGGGATTTTTTTTATTGTTGCAGGACGAAGTAATACCCCAATCCAACAAGCGACCAATTTTTCATTGATGCAAACACGACCGATAAACTAAACGTGAACTTCTGCGATGTAAACGGGAGACACGTGTTCAGCGCAAGCGTAATGGACAAATCAAACATTAGTGTTTCGACTTTAAACGAGGGCATGTATACTTTAATAATTAAAACGGCAGACCGCGTAATAAATAAAAAGTTAGTTATACTTCGTTGACAAATTGTTCCGTTATCGGGAAACCGGTGTAGTCATGTTATTTTAATAAAGTTTCTCAGTTCAAATAAGGCTTTTACACCTGCCTGCAATTCTAAAAGGTTCGATTTTTTGCTTGCAGTGGCTTTTCTGTATATTTGCTTCTTTAACCTCGAAATTGTATTTTTGTAAATATATGACGTCCTAAGAAAGGTTACCAAAACGCATCAATAAACTTCTCAAATTCAAAAAAAATCTATGAAAAAATCTACTCTAAGACTCGTTTCCACGCTGTCCTTTGTTTTCTGCGTCTCTTTCTCTGATGCGCAATGGATGCAAACGTCTTTAACAACAACTAATGCGCCTCTCTGCGTGGCTAACTCCGGATCGAACATTTTTGCAGGAACAGCCAATGGAGGCGTATTCCTGTCAACCGATCATGGTATCACCTGGAACGCTGTGAATACGGGTCTTACAAATACTCACGTCAACTGCCTGGTCATAAACGGTAATAATATGTTTGCCGGCACAGACCTTTTTGGTTCGTCCAGCGGCGCAGGAGTCTTTTTAAGCACTAACAACGGGACAAACTGGACGCATACCAGCACAGGTTTACCGGATACAACTATTGCCTGTCTGGGTATAAATGGAACAAACATTTTTGCCGGAGAAGGAAATGAAAAAGCATTCCTGAGCACAAATAACGGAACAACCTGGACTTCTGCAAACTCAGGGATGAATACTTTGAACCTGATCCAGGGTTTTGCCTTCACCAGTACCAACTCATTTGCGGCAACAGGAGGTGGTGGAATATTCACATCCACCAATAACGGCAACTCCTGGACAGCTGCGAATACAGGACTTACCAACTTGAATATTGGGGCTATGGCTGTTAACGGATCACGGATTTTTGCGGGGAGCGGACAGGGGATGTATTACTCTATAAATAACGGCGGCACTTGGATTGCTGATACAACCGGGATGGGCATGCAGAGTATTTATGCGTTGCTCGTGACAGGTGCCAATACTGTTTTTGCAGGAATATACGGGGCAGGGGTGTATTACTCTTTCGATAACGGACTCACCTGGACTGCTGTCAACACGGGCTTGTCCGACTTAAATGTTCTGTCTCTTGCCAGTGATGGCACCTACCTGTATTCTGCGAATTCCTACGGTGGTGTTTGGAAACGACTTTTATCCGATTTTGCAACAACCGGAATAACTGAAAAGAAAGACCAACTAAGTCTGAATATTTATCCAAACCCAACGAATAACCAGGTTACTATTGAAACCAATTCAATGGAAACGCAGGTTCTTCAAGTTCTTGATATGGAAGGACGGATAATCCTTACTCAAAATATCCAAAGTGGAAAAGCTACTTTAAACACATATAATATTGTTCCGGGCGTATACAATCTAAGCATTACAGGAAAAGATCAAAAAATTAACAGGCCCCTGGTGATTCTGAGATAAATATTCTGTATTGAGGACACGCTCAATTGCAAACAAATACCTTTGTGTAGTTAAGCGCAATACGCCCGACAGGACAAACGACATACTGACAAAAGATAGCAGTTCATCCGACAAAAGTTACACTTCCCTCAAGTTCCACGTTTCTTGTTGAAATTCTCAATATTTTTGAGAACGCCACTTACACAATGGTTATAAGTTATACACCACATGGCGACAAAAAATGAAAATGAAACGACTTACATTTTACCTCTTAGCAACCCTGGCAGTTCATTCTTTTGCACAAACAGCACAAGAATATTTTGCATCAGGAATTAGAAAATATTCCACCAAAGAACACAAGGCTGCAATTGAAGACTACGACAAAGCAATTGCTTTAGAACCAAATAACGGCGATTTTTATTATTGGCGCGGCTTAGCCAAAGCTTATTCAGGAAGCAATGGATCAGCACTAAGAGATTATAAAAAAGCTATTAAGAAAAAATCTAAATATTCCGACACTGCATATTACATAATGGCGCACTATGAGATTTATATGTTAGAGCATGGCTATCGGGGGACTGGTGTTTTAGGGCACAGACATGCAATTAAAAACTTTAACGCAGCGATAAAATTAAATCCCAAATATGCAACAGCGTACTATGAAGCGGGTATGGCTAAGGCGAGCATACAAGTTGAAGACTATAAAGGGGCGATAGAGTATTTTACAAAAGTAATTGAATTAAGCCCAGAGCTCGCCCCAAATGCATATTACCGACGTGGCGATTGCAAAAATGCAACGAAAGGTATGCAACTAAAAGGTATTGATCCTGGTGGCGCATGCAGCGACTGGAAAAAAGCTGAGTCTCTAGGTTGCAAGTTTGTTAAAAGACCTTGCAATTAGCATTACGCCGGGGTATAAATGGGTTTGTTTGCAGTTATAAGTTGTACACCACATACCGACAAAAAATAAAAATGAAACGATTTACTAAAAAAATTTAATTATGAAAAAACTGACAACATTCCTTGCAATTGTTATTAGCTTTTCCCTGAACGCACAATTGATTTATCTCAAACACGAAAAAACGCGAATTCCTGATTTAAAAACCAAGACAATTTATTTTGTTTTATCGGGTAAGAATGATAATGATTTTAAGGAAGTAATTTCTAAGTACTGGACATTCACAAAATTCAAGGTTATCACGCCTGATGAAATAAAACAGAATCTGAGTACCAGTAATGTTTTTTTTCCGATATTAATACGGTGACACATGATGCCGTGAGCCCCGGATCCCTGTCTTCAAGCGCAGAATATTTAATGTGGTCGCCCAGGGAGGAAACAATAAAAAGCGGCAAGGAAATTAAAAATCTCGATATTAGGTTTGTCGAACATTATTTTAGTATAAAAAAAGAGGGTGATTACTGGCATGCGGGATTCTTTAAGAATTTTTTACAACAAATACAGGACTATATGAATGCTTTTCTATCAAACGGAAAAGCAAATGTTGTATCTGACCCAGGTAAGATTGCAGACTTAAAAACTGCAACGTTATATGTTCCTAATTATATTACCGAGAAAGACAAAGCACCGGGGTTGTTTTCGAAATATATTGGTAAATATGAAGTGTTACACTCGACAGAGATAAGTAAAAAAATATTAGCAGGGGAGAATATCTATTACTTATCGGTATGTATATACGGGCAAAATTGCAAGATAATTAATGTGGTGAATTCTCAAACCGGACAAATAGTCTATAACCTTTTTGACACAAAACCGCTTTATCCTTATTTAAGAAAGAATGACATTACAGATATATCTAAGGAGATTGAAAAGGCTTCAAAATAATGTGACGACCACTCTGTAAATCGACGGACGGCGCGCTGTGTATAACCACACCTATCGGCAAGGTGGCTGACTTTAGTAACCGCCAAAGCATATAATTACATGTCAATATTTATTCTATAAAAAATATTAGTAGACATGTGGACATGTTGTACAGTAAAAACAGGGGGCAACAAAAGGGACAAAAACACCGGGCATAACAGTGTATACTTTTTGCAGGTATATTTTAAATCAATTGCCGTTATAAATTTTAGGTAGTAACTGATTTAAAATAGCTGAACCGAATGTTATAATTCTGCGTCTTAAATAAATCTGATAGCACTTTTAAATTTCACTTTTTCATCTGCCTTTCTATTTTAAAAAATGATCTGCGTTTTCTTTATTGTTCCCGGCTATTTTAAATACAGTTCTAACGAAAATTGTATAAACTGCCTTACATGAATAATATCTTTGAGTCATGTTTTACAATTATAATATAAACTAATGCATAAAAATTTACACGCAATGAAAAATACAAAAACAAATAAAATTTATAGCTTGTTACTCTTTTTGATCATTCAGGTTTATCCTTTTATGATCAAGGCACAAATAACCTTTCTAAAAGTTTATCCCACTTCAAAGGATAAGGCTGCCATGGACGTTATACCCACTTCAGACGGGGGATATATCATGACTGGCATGACAAACAATAGTAACGTCAATGATATGGACGCTTATGTTGTTAAAACAAATAACCTCGGCGATACCATGTGGACAAGAAGTTACGGAGGCCCCAAACCAGACCAGGGGAATCGTATTATGCCTACCGCAGACGGTAATTATTTTATCGTTGGATACTCACAAAGTTACGGAGGAGGAGATTATGATATTTACCTCCTGAAAATAAATCCAACCGGAGGTATGATCTGGTACAAAACCTATGGCGGTTCGGGCAATGATAATGGAAACGAAATCATTGCTACCAACGATGGTAATTATATGATCACGGGCACTACCTACACTACCAGTTCAAACAGCGACGCTTTTCTGATGAAAATAGACCCGGCCGGGAATGTGTTATGGGAGAAATACTACGGCGGTCCGGCTGATGATCAGGGTAATTCACTGAAACAATCGCCGGATGGAGGATATGTTATGGCGGGGCTGACCTTTAGTTACGGACAGGGAGGAGATGCCTATCTTGTAAAAACCGATTCTATCGGAGGTACCACTTGGACCAAAAACTATGGCGGCCCGTTAAATGATGAAGCAAAATATGTACTTGCCAACAGCGACGGAAGTATTACATTTTGTGTGAGAGATAGCAGTACAGGTGCCGGCGATATAGATATACAGATTATAAAAGTAAATTCTACCGGTATACCCATATGGAATAAAGTTTATGGCGGAACTAAAAAAGATACGCCTAAAATGATACAGCCCACTTCCGATGGAGGTTACATCGTTTGCGGCCACAGCCGGAGTTTTGGATGGATAACCCCGCAAATGTGGTTGATTAAACTTGACAGCATCGGCGACAGCACCTGGACCAGGCATTACGGAGGCAGCGCGCATCAACACTGCTATGCGGCCAGGCAAACTGCCGACGGTGGTTATATTGCAGCGGGCTTTACAAGAAGTTACAGCCCTATTCAGGAAATCATGTTTCTTAAATTAGACTTCACAGGAGAGATTGGGATAAAAGAAATTGCTATGGATAATAATTTGTTTGATGTATATCCCAATCCCACAAACGGAGAAATAAAAATTAACTTTAGAAATACTATTTCTACCTCTGAAATAATAATCCATGATTTATCGGGGCAAATAATCTATTCAGAAAAAATCAGTCCTTTAAATAAGTATACAACGGTCGATTTAAAAGGAAAAGTGCCCGGTGTGTATTTCTTGAATATCAAATCACATAACCAATTTAGTACGAAAAAGATTATTCTTGAGTAACCATATAAAATAAGGTTTTTTTTCATAGTTGAGTTCCGAATTCGTAGCAACTGAAAATAACACAGTTATAGGCATAGTATCAGGCTATATTACAAGGATGCTTAAACTATCAGAGTTCCTACTACAATAACACGTCAGAAAGGCGAAGTTTATCAGGTACAAATCTTATAGCGATTTAACAGGATCAGTTATAAAAGAAAGAGAGGCGAAAAAAAATTGTATTTTCAGTTGCCGGTACTGCAACTGTAAATTGCTCTGCAACAAATCGTCTTTACGATCAGATTTATCCTTTATCAAAATGAGGTTCGGTTTTTTTGCTTGTAGGAACTATTCTATAAAGTAAGAAAGTTTTGTTAGATTTGTTTATACAGAACCTATATGCCGCGATTTTACCCGTACATTCCCTAAATTGAGATAGCACAATAAAATTAAGTAGATTTGACGTAAAATGAAACTTAATACATCCAAATTAAAGGCTATATGAATTTATATGTTTTCTTAAAGCGCATAAAAGGATACATGTTTATCCTTTTGTTTTTGTATTTAAATTTTTCTATTAATGCTCAGCAAAATTTCTTTAACGTACCCACTTCAGATATAACGGACAGTTCTAAATTGTTCTTTCAGCAACAACTTAATATTAATTCTCAAACAAGTGCAAATGCTACCTTTACCTGGGGCTTGGGCCGCGGATTTGAACTCGGATTTAATGTTTTCGGAATAAATTACGACAATCATGCAAGGTCCTTTTTAAGGAACGATACCGATTATACGAATCCGCTCGGGCCTGTATTTTTAATTAATGTTCAAAAAGGGTTTAAGTTAAATGAACATTTTAAAATCGGAGTGGGCACTCAAAGCGGGTTAAACCTTACACAAAACAGTAAGTTGTTTAAACCTGTTACATTCAACTACGCCACATTTGTTTATCATCCTGTGCATTCATTAAAACTGGTAAGCGGACTTTATTACGGCAACAGGTACTTCCTGGGAAGTGGAAATGAACTGGGTGTAATGGCCGGATTTGAGTGGGCAATTATTGAACGTCATTTTCACATACAGGCTGATTGGTTATACGGAAATAATAGCATGGGAATTTGGGTACCGGGCGTAGTTGTTTATTTTACAAAAAACTTATCGGTTTCCCTGGGTTGGCAATTTCCGAATCCCGCCTCAACTAACCCACAAGCCTTCGTATTTGAATTTACATTCAGAAAGTCGTAATTTTTCTTTCAGGCATTATCTGAAATAAATTTGAAATGAAATCAAAAGAAAAATTAAAAGGGTCGTCGTCGCTATTCTCAAAGGCATTTACAGGAATGTATGATAAAAACGGAAAGCCCATTCACGGGGGTGATCATGTTAAGTTATATTACAAGGGTGAATACGTTGTCTGCCAAGTCATTTATGATACCAAACACGCAGCATTTTTTATCAAATGGCCGGATGGATACGTTAAAAAGAAAAAATACAAGCCTTTCTAAATTAATTGAGACGTATTTAGGTTTTCTTGTTGAACCTTCGGAGGAAAATGAGGTTACACCTTTAGTAAAAAGTTTATCGGGTATAGTTACTCTTCGTAAAGACTTTGACTATAAGAAAAGTTACAAAAATCACGTACTAAAAAGTATTCCAAATAGTATGGCTAAAATATTCGTAGACACTGATGTGTGCATTGACCTTTTATCCGGGCGCAAATCCTTTAATTCTGTCGCGGAGAAATTATTTTCATTGGCAGACACCGGTAAAATAAAAATTTGCGTTTCATCATTCTCTTTTGTCAATATTGATTATGTTTCGCGTTCTCAATATTAATTGCGACTTCCCAAAGATCCAGCTTCAGTTAGCCCGGTTTTTGTACAGAGCAAATTTCACGACCCTCTCTTATCCAACCACTGCAATAGTGGAAAATAAATAAGTAGTTTGTTTTTTATTAAAAATTCTTCTGCCTCTGTCCGGAATTTTTGGAAAAAAGTTTTTTGTTCTCTCGCATTGTAATCTTCGAATTTCTTGTTGCTTAAAAACACTGTTATAAGTGTAACAAAATCGTTATTGGTTGTTTTAATATAACTGAGTAATTTATGAATAAGTTCGTAATTACCTTTTTCAAAATGCATAAGTGCCAGGAATAAAACAGAGTACGTATAATAATCTTGGGCAAGACTGCTTTGTTTTGCATTTACCAATTCATTCAAAATCTTTATAGTTACCTGCGGTTTTCCATCCAGGTAATTAAGTAAAGCCAAATGATAATTAATTACGCGCTGGCCGTATTCCGAAAAATCCTTTTTATATTGTTGCAAACCCTGTGTCATTTCCCGTGTTAATACAGAAATATTTTCAAATGCCCCGCTTTGGGTTGCAATACCTATTTCGAGCATTAAAATTGCCTCGGCAACGTGTGCACAAAGCATCCGGTTAGATTTAAACGGAGCAACATGGACAATGTTTCTTAATTTGTCCAGGTTCATTTTTGCTTCTTTAAACAAACCCGATTGACACTCTATAATAATACTATTTGTAACAAGCGGGATGAAATTTTGCGGATTCTTTAACATCAATCCATTATAAGATTCATAAACACGAATTGATTCATTATTATGCTTCAATGCCATTTTGAAATCATTTATAAAAAAGTAATACCCCATTTTATGTGAATGAAAAAGTAGTTTTGCTGATGGGCAAAGCGCCTTTTTTTCATCACTCATTATTCCGATGCTTACTGATTTTCTGTAATTGTCCAATACTTTCCCCTGTGTCCCTCCTTTATTCAGGCTTTGTAAATAAAGCTTATTGTTTAGCAAAACAAACTCTTGTAAATTACTCATTGTTTGCATAGCCTTATTTGTTTCATCTTCTATTAATTCAAACTGCTCTTTTATATTTACGTCGAGAGTTACTAACAATATTCTTCTTTGAATGCTGAGTAATTCAAGATATAAACCAAAGTAGTCAAACTTCCACGCAATATCTTTCGCTTCTCTTATTTTTTCAAGAGCCTGTTTAAACAGTTTTTTTGCGTATAATACTTCTACTTCCGCAATCTGCAATGAAAGAAATTGCATAGGCAGATTTTCATTTCCTGTATTACGAAGTGTTTTAAGTATCTGTTTATGCAAATAATTTTTTTCATACGATAAATTTATTTTTCCCCCTTTTATTTTTTGTTTCAGTTTTTCGGGCAAATAAACATTCGCCGTATCAAGCGCATCAAATACTTTCAGGTAATTTTTGCTTTCACCCATAGATTGAGTTTGCAACTTAAAAAGTCGTTTCTCTCCTTTATCCAAGGCTTTGATCAGTTCAAAAGTAGGGTCTGTTTTGTTCATTGAAATCCTATTAAATTAATCCATAAACCCCAGTAAACACAAGGGGTTGATGGCATCTTACATGTTTTACAGTCCAAAATACAAAAATATTTTCAATTGCCGGGTTCTAAAATTATGAAGAATATTATGAATGGATTATCGGAATATAACCAGTAGGATAAATAAACAACCCAATAGGATAAACAGATGGCTTAATAAATTGGTAAGCATAAAATTTACACAGATTTTTAACACACGTTATATTGAAAACATTTATGGAAGATAAAAAGAGGCGGATAGCGAAACGAACAGATTTTATGAGTGTGAATACTACACAGGAAATTAGTTTTATACGGATAGAAAATATTGTAAGGCTTGAAGCTAACAGTAATTATACCTTTATTTTTTTAGAGAATGACAGGAAGATATTAAGCAGTAAGAACTTAAAAGAATTTGAACAGGTGCTTGCGCCATACAATTTTCTGCGCATACATAAAAGTCATTTAGTAAACGCCAGTTACATAAGCCACTTCGCAAAAAAAGGTGATGGCTTGCTGCATTTAAAAAATAATTATAAAGTACAGGTATCCGATACAGGCAAAGAAAAGTTTTTAAGCTTTTTTAAAAAGCACTCAATTAATGTATAATTAATAAATAAATCCAATGAAAAACAAAATCTACACACTAATTGCAGCAGTTTGTTTAACTGCTAATGTATGGGCACAAGTTGGCCCGCCAACTTACCAGTGGGCTAAAACAATTTCTCCCAATAGCTCAACTGATAAAGCCTATTGTACAGGGGTTGTATCAGATGCAGCAGGCAATGTTTATACAACAGGTTATATACCAGCAGGTACTGTTACCTTTAGCGGTGGCCCATCATTTACAGTGCCTGGCGGACATGGGTATTTTTTTATTTCAAAATACAATGCTGCCGGTGTTTATCAGTGGGCATATTGTATGGGTAACGCTAGTTTTGGTAGTATAGAGGCATCAGACATTAAGATTGATAATGCTTCTAATATATATATATGTGGCGGAGTTGGAGCTCCTTCCGTTAATTTTAATCCGACAGGAACTGGTAGCCCTACTTCTTTTTCTGGTAATTCAGGTTTTGTAGCTAAATATGACCAGAATGCAAATCTTATGTGGGTTGCACCATTTTCGGGTGCTGGATCTGTAACTTCAATAGATTTGGATAATTCGGGTAATTTATTTGCAGCAACAGATACACCAACTCCAGGTGGGTTTGGACTTGTTAAACTATCATGTTCTACAGGGAGTCAATTAGCATCAACTGCAGCAGGTTGCGGCAGCAGTGGCACATGCGGTGGGTCATGGACTAAATTAAGGGTAGATGCAAGTGGTAATGTATTTGCCGCAGTTAATTTTTGGCGTACACTTCAAACCACAGGTTCATTTACTTTAACATGCTCGAGTGCAAGCACCAGTGGTCTGAACTATGCAATTATAAAATATTCTAATAATCTTGCTTATAGCTGGTCTGCCCAGATAGGAGGTAGTTTGTCTAGTAACATTCCACAGGGAGATTGGAACGGTGATAATTATACTTTAGATATAGCCATTGATAATTCAGGAAACCCATGTGTTGTTGGGAGTTTTGGGGGCACCACCCAATTTGCTCCTACCACAAGTTTAACAGTAGCCGGTAATTCTTCTACTGCTGATGGTTTTTTTGCCAAATATAACAATAGTACCGGTGCTTTAACATATGTTAAGCAAATACGGTCTACTAGCGGCTATACTACAAAACCCTTCAAAGTTCAAATAGATGCCAATGATTATATAAATATTACGGGGGACTTTGCCGGTATAACTAATTTTAACCCTGCCGGCACAGCCACCTTAAGTGCATGTGGTAATAACCCAGCATTGTTTTTAGCAAAATATGACGGAAGCGGTAATTATGTTTCTGCATATGATATTTATGACCATACTTGTACTAGTAGTACAGAACCCTATTCTGTTTTTCTTAGCGGTTCTAATCTATACCTTTGTGGGGGGCTTTCTACTTCTCAACTTGGTGGAACAACTAATACACAGAATTTTGATATGGGTGGAGGGACAGCTAATATTTTGCCGTTTTATTATGGCCCCTATGCTTTTTTTGCAAAATATAATTATTGTTCTTTAGCACCAGCCCAACCTACTGCCATAAGCGGCGCAACAACACTTTGTAATACCGCCGTAACTACTTATAGCGTGGCAGCCGTAAGCGGTGCAGCAAGCTATACTTGGTCTTTGCCCGGTGGCTGGAGCGGCACAAGTACTACTAATACAATAAGCGTAACGGCAGGCGCAACAAGCGGTACCATTTCAGTGGGGGCAGTTAATGCCTGCGGTACAAGTACGGTGCAAACATTACCCGTAACGGTAAACGGTTCGCCAACTGTAACAGTTAATAGTGGTGCAATATGTTCGGGCTCTTCTTTTACCATGTCGCCAAGTGGTGCAAATACATACACATTTAGCAGCGGTAGTGCAGTTGTAACACCAACTACAAATACCACTTATTCGGTAACAGGTACAAGTACGGCAGGTTGTGTTAGTTCAAATACAGCAGTTTCAACAGTAACCGTAAATCCTTTACCAACTATTACTGTAAACAGCGGAACAATATGTAACGGACAAAGTTTTACTATGACACCAAGCGGTGCCAACACTTATACTTATTCAGGTGGTTCGGCTATTGTTAATCCAACAACAACAAGCTCATATTCAGTAACGGGAACAAGTGCAGCTGGTTGTCTAAGTTCAAATACAGCTGTTTCAACAGTAACCGTAAATAATGCTCCGGCACAACCAACAAGCATTAGCGGTAATAATTTTATTTGTACGGGTACTGTAAATTCATACAGCGTGGCGAGCGTGGCGGGTGCAACATCTTATGCGTGGAGTTTACCAAATGTTTGGAGTGGTTCAAGCACGACCAACAGCATTAATGCTACAGCGGGTACAAGCGGTTCATTAAGCGTTACGGCAAATAATAGCTGCGGTAACAGCCCTGCACAAATAATAAACCTGACAGTTCTTGCATTACCAACTGTAACCGCTGGTGCAGCACCCGATAGCGTTTGTAGTGGGAATAGCACTACGCTTACTGCAGGTGGTGCAAACACCTATCTGTGGAATAACGGTAACTCTAATACTTCACAAAGTGTTTCTCCAACTGTAAACACTACTTATACTGTTACAGGTACAGATGTAAACAACTGTGTAAACACAGCTACTGTTTCGGTTAAGGTAAACCAATTACCAACTCTTACCTATAACCAAAATCCAAATTCGGTTTGTATAAATCATGCACCCTTTACTTTAAGTACAGGTTTTCCAACGGGCGGTACATATAGTGGGTTAGGCGTAACAGGCAATTCATTTAACCCTGCAACGGCAGGCACAGGTACAATTACTATTACCTATTCTTATACCGATACATACGGTTGTACCAACACAAAAACACAAAATATTGTCGTAAATGCCTGTACTGATATAAATCAATTAGCCGGTAATCAGAATCAGGTAGCAATTTATCCAAACCCGTTTACAGATGAACTTACTATTGAAAGTCCTGTTACGACAAAAGGCATGTTATATAATATGCTTGGAGAAAAAATAAACGAATTTAATTTAGAGAAAAAATCGCAAACAATTAATCTCTCCGATTTAGCACCCGGAATTTATTATCTGCAAATAATGAACAGGCAAATAAAAATTGTGAAGCAGTAAAATATTTACTTTATGGAAGTACTTAGTCAAAATAAGGCTGAGTACTTCTTAATTATTTTACTTACCCTTAGCCATAAAACTACGTAAAACCATCCGTTTTGGGATATCTATATGCGCCCCTAATATCCTTTATTTTCCATAAATAACCCTCAGCCACACAATAAATCTCATCTTTTATAGGGTTTTGTATTTTTTAGCAGACTATAAAAGTTAATTTTTAACGAAGCATTATGTTTTTTTGTACTTTTATTCAAACTATAAAATCAAAACATATGAAAAAAGCACTACTTTTCTTAAGCCTGTTTGTAGCCGGAATGACCAGCCTGCAAGCTCAATGCACTATTACACCCAGTTGCTCGGTAACTACCGGCGCTTATTGCTCCACCCCTGCAACGGGAAGCAGTTTACCTAATGCAACTGAACTGGTGGCATATAACACCGTTATCCAGGTAACCCTCGGAACTATGATTGGCCCGGCTACCATCAATAGCGCCACAGTAACATCCGTTACCGGCCTTCCCAGCGGCTTGTCCTATTCTATCAATCCCAGCAGCGGTGTAATTAACGGTGGTAGCAGTGCATGCATGCTTATTACTGGTACTCCGGCTACAGGTTCTGCCGGAACTTATTCCGTTACAGCCAATGTAACCGTGAATACAAGTTTCGGATCCCAACCTACTACACTTGTATGGACTCTGACCGTTAGCGCATCAACAGGCATCGCCAATGTATATGCTAATGAAACCAACTTAATGATTGTTCCTAACCCTGCGAAATCAGAATTGAATTTAACAGCCGATTTTCATTTCCAGAAGATCAGGGTCTTCGATGCTTTGGGAAATCTTTCGTTGGCCCAGGAAGTAAACGGAGTATACAAAACCACGCTTGATCTTGGCAAGCTGAATTCAGGGATTTATTTTGTACAAGTTACCGATGGAAACAAAGTTGTAACGCGTAAGTTCATTAAAGAATAGCATTGTAAATATCTTTTTCAAAAAGCCTCATTTTAATGGGGCTTTTTTTTGTTCTCTGAAGTCGTTGAGTGCAATAAGTAAACCCGATTTTAGTATTTGCAGACATTTAAAAATGTGAGGTAAAGCCAACCAACACGACGCGGATATGTTTAGTTTTGTATATTTACTACACATATCTGCAAATCGGCACCAACAGCTTTGGAGTGAATAATTAACCAAACTAAAAAAAATAAAATGACAGACTTAACATTAATTACAACAAGCACTTCGCTGGAAGGTTATAAAATAATCAAACAATTGGGTTTAGTGCGCGGAATTACGGTGCGTTCGAGAAGTATACTTGGCAATATGGCCGGAGGGTTTATGACTATTTTCGGTGGTAAAAGTGCCATCTATACCGAGCTGTGTGAGAACGCAAGGGAAGAGGCTTTGCAATTAATGATAAAACACGGAAAAGAATTGGGATGCAACGCAATCATAAATATGCGTTACGATGCCAACGAAGTTATGAACGGGCTTACAGAAGTTTTAGCTTATGGCACAGCTGTAATTGTTGAAAAGACTAATTAACCCCGGGCTCATAACTCTTTAATGACAAACAAAACGACTGATATACTTTCGCAAATTATAATCAGGTCGGTTAATCATTTGGATAGTTTAACTCATTCGGGCAATTCGCAGTTGACCCGAAGTTTCAGGAAATCGGTACAGGCAGCAAATTAATTGAACTGGTAGAAAAACTTACTATTCGCGATAACGCAACAGAAATATCTTTTGACACTGCCGAGGGCGCCGCAGACTTAATTAACTATTATGAAAAAAGAGGTTATAAATTTGTAAATTATACTCAATGGGAAGTTACAAATTATCGTAGCATAATAATGAGTAAAAAATTAAACGGTGGATAAGGTTTAATTATAATCCCTTAGGATTAAGATAATTGCCCAACATTTTATACCTTTAGCAGGAATTTAGTTAATTCCCTCGCCAACCTACCGTAAGGAATTAATAACCAGGGATGAAAGCTGAAGGAAATACATATAAAACATCCGAAATAGAGAAGCGCAACATTAACATAAAGCGCTTCTTATTAAAATATGTAAAGTATTGGTACCTCTTTATAATCTCGCTCGCCATTGCTTTAGGTATTGCCCGTTATTACAATTGGTACGCCACCCCCATTTACAGGTCGTCATGCCGCATCATTATCAAAGATGAAAACTATGGAAGTTCGGCAGAAAATTTATTGAAAGACCTGAATGATTATAAAAGAAACAGAAATCTTGAGAATGAAATACAGATTCTTAAATCAAATTCTTTAATAGAAAAAGCAGTTCAAAGGTTAGAATTGGGGGAAACCTATATCCTGGAAGGAAAAATAAAATCTTCCGAATTATATAAACAAAGCCCTTTCCGTTTAGTTCCTGATACACTTTATGAACTCGCTTACTTTTCTGAATTGAACATAAAAATTCTTGACCAGAATAAATTTGAGCTTGCTTATAATCTGAAAAAAGAAAACAAAAAAATTTCACAAACTTATATCTTCGGTGAACCTGTTATTTGTGATCTGGGAAAATTCAAAGTTGAAAAAAGAAAATTGTTCGACAATGCAGCGTTTAGTAATCCTTCCTTTGATAAAAGGCAGTTTAAAGTTTTCTTTAATCCTACACAAAATATTGCCAGTTATTACGCCTCTACTCTCACTGTAGATATTGTTGCAACGGGTTCATCGATTCTGCAGCTTACAGTTACCGATGTGGTGCCCGAACAATGCTCTGATTTTTTAAACACGCTTACCGATGTGTATATTAAAAACAGCATCGAACAAAAGAACCTGCTTGCAAGTAACTCCTTAAAATTTATTGATTCGCAAATAAAACAGGTTTCAGATGAATTAAAGAATATTGAAAGTAATCTTCTTGATTTTAAAACCAGTCGCGGTATTGTGGATATTGACGAAGAATCAAAAATATTTTTAGCCTCGGTTAAAGGATACGACGAAAAAATTTCGGAGTTTGACGCGCAGATAAGTTTTGTGAGTTATCTTGAGAATTATATTAAAGAAAATAAAAAAATAAACGACATCTCCCCTGCCAGCCTCGGGATCAACGATCCGTCGCTTGTTAAACTAATCGGCAATTTAAGCGACCTTGAAAACGAACGCGAAAAAAGGCAATTTGAAAACGGTGCAGGCAACCCTGCTATGAAAACGCTTGACCTTCAAATTAAAAAACAAAAAGTCATCATTCTTGAAGCGCTTGCAAATATTAAACAGGGATTTAAAACTTCCCAGGCCGAAGCCGGCAAAGAACTCGGAAAAATAGAAGGAAAAATTAAAGCGATGCCAAAAAATGAAATTGAACTGATTGGCATTAAAAGGCAATTTACCGTTAAAGAAGGTTTGTATTTATATCTTTTACAAAAACGTTCAGAGACGGCCATTCTTTTAGCGTCAACCGTTTCTGATAATTGGGTGGTTGATAAAGCGGTTCCTTCTTATAACCCCGTAAAACCGGTAAAAAGCAGGTCTAACGCGATCGCTTTGGTTCTTGGTTTGCTTATTCCCTCTTTCGGATTATTTATCAGGGAACTACTCAATGATAAAGTGAGTGATAAAGATATGCTGGAATCGTACACAAAAATTCCGCTGATAGGAATTATCGGTTACAGCGATACAGGAGGAAGTGTGTTCTCTGACACAAAACATAATTCGATGATTTCAGAGGGTTTCCGGACAGTGCGTACCAACATTAAATATTTTTTAGAAGAAAACAAAACCAATCAAAAACAAAATGTTATACTGATTACTTCCTCTATCAGCACAGAGGGAAAAACGTTCAGCTCTTATAATCTTTCTTCCATTTTTGCCATCTCCGAGAAAAAAACAGTTTTGGTTTGTATGGATTTAAGAAAACCAAAAACTATTGAGGAACTTAAATTAAATAAAGATTCAGGAGTAAGTAATTACCTTTCGGGAACCGCTTCACTTGAAGAAATTATACAACCCTCGGGTGCTTTACCCTATTTGGATATTATTTTATCAGGGCCTATACCTCCCAATCCATCCGAATTGTTATTAAAAGAAAAAACAGAGCAGTTGTTTACAGCATTACGTGAAAAGTACGATTACGTAATTATAGATACTCCGCCCATAGGAATGGTTACCGACGGTATTGTTTTAACAAAATACGCGGATGTAAATATTTACGTGGTGAGGCAAAATGTTACACGCAAACAACATTTACTCTTTATAAATAAATTATACGAAGAAGGAAAAGTAAAAAACATCGGGCTTTTGTTTAATGCCGTTAAATTATCGGAAGCAAATTACGGATACGGCTATGGTTACGGATACGGATACGGTTATGGCGAAGTAAACGAAGGAAAGAAAAAAAATAAACTGGCACGTATGTTCAGTAAAAGCAATCCTGCTTAAATCAGTTTATGGCAACGGCGGATGAAACATTTCATAAAATAAAAAAATTCAACCCAAGGCATTACTTTACCTCGGGGCACCAACGCAGCGTTAAAGCCAAAAAAAATATTCTCGCTTTAGTTTTTGTTAAGGGTATCAGCGTGCTTACCAGCTTTGTTTTGGTACCGCTTACCATCAACTACCTTACCCCGGTAAATTACGGTATATGGCTTACTCTTTACAGTATTATCAGCTGGTTTGGTTTGTTGGATTTGGGACTTGGCAACGGCCTCCGGAATAAATTTGCCGAAGCATTGGCCAATAATGATAAAAAATCAGCCCGCACTTATTTAAGTACCGCTTACGCTATGTTGTTTTTAGTTATGGGAAGCGCCTGCGGGGTTTTTTTAATAACCAACCGGTTTTTAGATTGGTCTTCACTACTCAACGTAAATCCCGCGCAATCTTCTGAACTTGGAAAAGTAATGGCCATTATTTTCGGGTTCTTTTGCATGCAGTTAGTCATTAAACTTATCAGCGTTGTACTTCTTGCCGACCAAAAAACCGCGGTTGCAGGCTCCTTAAATACTGTAAGCAGTATTATTTCATTAGCAACAGTTTATATTCTTACAAAAACAACGAACGGTTCCTTAATTTATCTTGCAACTTCTATCGGGGTAATAAATGTAATCGTGCCTTTGGCGGTCAGTTTTTGGTTTTATAAAAATCAATACAAAGATTACGCGCCTTCGTTGAAATATGTAAATTTTAAATATGCCAAAAACCTGATGAATGTAGGTTTAATGTTTTTTTTGTTTCAGTCCACCGCGCTGTTAGTGGTTGCCACCGACAATGTAATTATCATGAAATTATTCGGGCCCGAAGAAGTTACACCTTATAACATTGCACTTAAATATTTCACTCCGGTTACAATCTTATTTACCATTATTTCTAACCCCTTATGGAGTGCCTACACCGAAGCTTTTATGCAAAAAGATATTGATTGGATAAAACGCATTACAAAAAAGGTAATCAGAGTATGGCTGCTGCTTATTTTAATTGTAATTCCTATGATTATATTTTCGGGATTTGCTTATGAATTATGGGTGGGGAAAGAAATAAAAATTCCTTACAGCCTTACCATACTGATGGCAGTATATGTATTGCTTTCGTCCTGGAACCAGATTTTCGGGAATTTTATTAACGGTATCGGTAAATTACGGCTCGCTTTTTATCTCACCATTTTTACAGCATTGGTAAATATTCCGCTGTGTATTTTACTTTCAAAATACGCGGGCTGGGGCCTTGCGGGAATTATTGCCGCGTCGAGTATTTCACTAATCCCTGATATCATTCTTATTCCTATTCAATACCTGAAAATTGTTAATAATAAAGCTAAAGGTATCTGGAATAAATAATAAATTTATAAGCACAGATGGAGCCTGTTACTTACATAAAACACAAAGATCAAACTCTCGCTATTGTCATCAGCCATCATTTCAATAAAGAGGGCGTACATTTTTTTACTCCGGATGAGTTTTCTCAGCAATTAGCTTACATGAAACATCCTGCCGGAAAAACAATCGAAGCGCATTATCACAATCCTGTTAATCGAAATGTTGTGCAAACACAGGAGGTACTCATTATAAAAAAAGGAAAATTGAAGGTTAATTTTTACGATGCGCAACAAAATTTTATTTCCGATTTTTTACTGGAAGGCGGAGATGTAATTCTTTTGGCTTCGGGGGGGCATGGATTTGAAGTGATTGAAGAAGTAGAAATGATTGAAATAAAACAAGGCCCTTACCAGGGAGATGCTGATAAAACAAGGTTTAATCCGAAAAAATAATTTGCAGCCATGATTCCTGTTAATGAACCTTTGCTGAACGGCAACGAAAAAAAGTATCTGAACGAGTGTATCGATACAGGGTGGATAAGTTCTGAAGGTCCCTTCCTGAAAAAATTTGAAGAAGAGTTTGCAAAAAAAGTTACACGCTCTCATGCTGTTGCGGTTTGTAACGGCACTGCCGCTCTCGAAATTGCTGTTGAAGCTTTGGGCATTGGTAAAGGGGACGAAATAATAATGCCCGCGTTTACAATTATTTCCTGTGCCTCTGCCATTATAAAAATGGGTGCCGTTCCTGTTTTGGTTGATTCTGATTTGCAAACATGGAATATGGATGTTTCGCAAATTGAAAAGAAAATTACACCTAAAACAAAAGCCATTATGGCCGTGCATATTTACGGATTACCCTGCGATATGGACACCATCCTGCAACTTGCCAAAAAATACAAATTAAAAGTTATTGAAGACGCCGCCGAAGCACACGGACAAACTTATAAAGGCAAACCCTGCGGAAGTTTTGGCGATGTAAGTGTTTTCAGCTTTTATCCCAATAAACTTATTACAACGGGTGAAGGCGGAATGCTGGTTACCGATAACGATGCTCTTGCTGAAAAATGCCGTTCGTTGCGAAATCTGTGTTTTATTGCAGGGAAACGTTTTGTACACGAAGAACTGGGATGGAATATGCGTATGACCAATTTACAAGCCGCATTAGGCCTCGCACAATTAGAAAGGTGGGATAATCACGTCAGTCGCAAAAGGGCAATGGGAAAATTGTATACTTCTTTTTTAAAAGACGTAAAAAATATTTCTCTCCCGGTGGAAAAAACAGACTCTGCCGAAAATATTTATTGGGTTTTTGGCGTTTTGCTGAAAAATGCAGAAGCGGAAACTATTACAAAACAATTGGCAGAAAAAGGGGTTGGAACACGCCCGTTCTTTTACCCCATGCATTTGCAACCGGTATTTAAAAAAATGGGTTTATTCAAAGACGAGTCGTATCCTAATGCGGAAATTTTATACAAATACGGATTTTATTTGCCCAGTGGTTTAGCTATAACCGAAGCACAAATAAAAGAAGTTTCCATAGTACTAAAAGAGACTGTGAAATAATGAAAGTTTTTGAAGCTTACAGCGAATATTACGACCTTTTGTACAGCACAAAGGATTATGCGGCAGAGGCAGATTATATTGACGGTATATTGAAAAAACATCATTCCGGAACAAGTATTATTGAATTGGGATGCGGCACGGGTTTACACGCATGCCTCCTTGCAAAAAAAGGATATACTGTTAACGGAATTGATTTAAGTGACGTAATGTTGGATAAGGCTGCGGCAAGAAAAAAAAATCTCTCCTCGGAAATCGCAAAAAATATTTCTTTTGACAAAGGAGATATACGATCGTTTACCAATGAAAAAAAATACGACGCTGCTATTTCACTTTTTCATGTGATAAGTTATATGACATCCGACAATGACCTTAAGAGTGCTATTATCACTGCAAAAAAACATTTAAACCCGAAAGGCCTTTTT
Organism: Bacteroidia bacterium; assembly: GCA_035569635.1. GTDB lineage: Bacteria > Bacteroidota > Bacteroidia > B-17B0 > Aurantibacillaceae > PALSA-968. Next base: position 54,796 of record DATMMV010000071.1, read on the forward strand.
ATTTTTGATTGCTGGTATGGGCCGGGAGTATTGCATGATAAACCTGTAACAAGAATCAAAAAATTTGAAAACCGGGAAATCGCCGTTAAAAGACATTCTGTCCCTGAAATGTTTCCTGAAAAAAATGTGATAGATGTTCATTTTGAAATTAACATTCACAACAAAAAAACTTCGGAAGATATCAAACTGAATGAAACGCATAGCATGCGGTATTTATTTACCGATGAACTAAAAAATATTTTGGAACAGAATGGTTTCGAAATAATCTGCGCCGAAGAGTGGATGACCAAAAACGAATTATCCGAAAAAAGCTGGAACGCTTGCTACGTTTGCAGAAATAAATCTTAAGAACCATGCTTTTTAATTCTTACGAATTTTCATTGTTTCTTCCCGTTGTCTTCATTTTATATTGGTTCGTTTTTAACAAAACCATTCAGCTTCAGAATATTTTTCTTTTAGCCGCCGGTTACATTTTTTACGGTTGGTGGGACTGGCGTTTTCTATTCTTAATCACTTTCAGCACTCTTTTTGATTTTACTATTGGCTTACAGTTAGAGAAAGCTACCGGAGAAACAAAGCGAAAATGGCTGTTTGTTGCCAGTTGTATAGTAAACATTGGTTTCCTGGCATTCTTTAAGTATTTTAATTTCTTCATTGACAATTTTATCGCGGCTTTTGCTGCGATTGGATATCATATTCCCGCCATATCTTTAAAAGTTATTTTACCTGTCGGAATCAGCTTCTACACTTTTCAGTCGTTAAGTTATACAATCGATATTTATCGGCGCAAAATGAAGCCCGTCACAAATTTAATTTCGTTCGCAGCATTTATCAGTTTCTTTCCTCAATTGGTAGCGGGGCCTATAGAAAGAGCTTTTAATTTATTGCCACAGTTTTCTAAAGCGAGAATATTTGATAAAACACAGGCGATAATCGGCATGCGTCAAATTCTTTGGGGATTATTCAAAAAAATTGTGATTGCCGATACTTTATCGGTTTATGTTGAGCAAATATTTACCTCCTACTCTGTTTTACCGGGGAGTACTTTAGCTTTAGGCGCCGTTTATTTTGCCGTGCAAATTTATTGCGATTTCTCCGGTTATTCGAGTATCGCGATCGGCACCGCAAAACTTTTTGGCTTTACGCTCATGCAAAATTTCAATTATCCTTATTTCTCAACCAACGTGTCCGAATTCTGGCGCAAGTGGCATATCTCCCTCACATCCTGGTTCAGAGATTATGTTTACATTCCGATGGGAGGAAGCAAAGAAAGTTTACCCAAAACAATTTTTAATACCTTATTTGTATTTTCGTTAAGCGGCTTCTGGCACGGCGCAAACTGGACTTTCATTATATGGGGATTGCTTAACGGATTATATCTTATTCCGAATTTATTATATCATAAAAAATCTCCTAAAACTATTTCTCCCGAAATAAATATTTCTGTCATTGGTAAAATGATCATAACCTTCGCTTTAATTACTTTTACCTGGATATTTTTCCGCTCGGCCAATGTGTCTCAGGCATTTCAATATATAAACGGTTTATTCTCCAAATCTCTGTTTCAATATCCTATTCAACATGGTATGGCAATTACAATTCCCTTGATTGCAATTCTGTTTGCTGTCGAGTGGTTAAGAAAATACGGATTCAAAGTTGCTGAACCACAACGTTCACCTGTTTATTTAAGATGGAGTATTTATCTCATTTTAATTATTTCCTGCTTTGCATTTTTTAAACAGAATCAAACTTTCATTTATTTTCAGTTTTAATGAAGAATTTTTTAGTAAAAATAATAAAACTGACACTGTTTACAATCTTTGTATTAGTGTTGTCTTTATTTTTTGTGCCTGATAAAGTTTCTGAAACAAGTATTCTTGCCGCTTTAAAAGATAAAAACGAATTACTTGGTAAAACTCCCTCTCCTAAAATAATATTAGTAGGCGGCTCTAATGTAAGTTTCGGGATGGACAGCAAAAAACTGGAAAAGAGATATCGAATGCCTGTTGTAAATACCGGCCTGCACGGAGGTTTAGGAATGGAATTTATGCTCAATCATATAAAACCCTATGTGCAAAAAGGTGATGTGCTGATTTTAATGCCCGAATACGAATATTTTTACACAGATAATTTTTACGGTGAAATGGAATTAGTCTCTGTAATTTTTGATGTGGAGCCTGAATCCAAAAAAATTATCAGTACTGAACAATGGTCACATCTCTTAAAATACCTGCCTGTCTATTCAGCTAAAAAAATAAAAAACTACGCTTCTTCTTTGTTTCAAAAAAGTGCGGACGTAATCGATATTTATCACCGTAATTCATTTAACTCGTACGGCGATGCTTGCTTACATTGGAATTTGCCAAATCAAAGTTATTTACCTGCTCCGGCACTTAAAGGCAATGAAAAAGTGAATGCTAAATCCATTCAGTTTTTAAAGGAGTTTAAACTGTATGTAAAAAACAAGGGGGCCGGACTTCTTATTTTTCCTCCCGTAATTGATAAAACCTCTTTCGATAATCAAAAAATAATTATAGAAAAAATTGCTGAGGAATTAAAAAATAACGACCTTACTTTTTTTACGAAACCTTCTGCTTACAGGTATGAAGATTCGTTGTTCTTTAATTCGTACTACCATTTAAATAAAAAAGGGGTTGACAAAAGAACAGAGCAACTGATACGTGATTTAGATTAAAAAATTGAATAAAGAAAAATCCATACTGATTGTTTTTCCCGACGAGTGGCTGCAATATTCGCCTTCAGTACTCAACCTTTATAAATGCTGTGAAGAAAAACATTATACCAAACTGGTATATGTTGATAACGGCCGTTTTAAAAACGAAGGGCTTGTAAAAAATTATTCAATCATAAAAATCGGAAAAAATGCGGCTTACTTCTGGAGAAAAACATTTGGTTACAAATTTTATAAAATTTTCCGGTTATTGTGGACACTACTGCTGATTAAGTTGTTTGACCGGAGATATGACCTGGTAATTGCCATTGATTCTTCGGGCTACCTTCCCACCAAATTATTTTTTCCGCGAACGGTTTATTTTTCGCTCGAAACAGAAAAAGATAATTATTATCAGTTATGCCGCAGGATGGGAATTGAAACTTTACTCATTCAAAGCAAAGAACGTGGCGATTTTATGATTGGCGACGATAATACTATAAGTGTATTTTATCTGCAAAACTCTCCTGTTCTTGATAGGAGCATTAAAAGATATAACGGTCCTAAGGAAAAACGTATATTATATATGGGCAATATCGAATTCGGGTATGGCCTGGAACATTTTATTGACTGCGTGAAGGATTTGGAAGAAGGATACACACTTACTTTAAAAGGGATTAAGAACGATAAGTATTTTAACCGGCTTCAGGAGAGATATAAAGATATTATTGATTCCGGCAAACTAAAATTTGATTTTGAATATGTAGAACAGTCTTCTATAATAGAATATGTTTCACAATTTTATATCGGGATTACCGGTTATGATTTAGAGCTCGCTAAAAAAAGTTTCAATTATTTTTCTTCTCCCGCCGGTAAATTGTTCAATTATTATGCTGCCGGAGTTCCTGTTATAGGAATCGATATTATCGGGTTAAAAAGTGTGAAAGATTTTAATGCCGGTATTTTATTAGAAGCAGTAAATACCACAAATATTAAAAATGCCATTAAAAATATTGAAGAAAATTACACCGAACACTCCTCTAATTGCCTGAAGGCATCTGAAGAATTTGATTTCAAAAAAGGTTTTGACAGTTTCATAGAAAAAATTGAAGGAAAAATAAAAGGGAAATTCACCGTTAGATCCTTTATGACAGAAGGGCACGAACGCAGCCTAAAAACAAAAAAGAATATTTTAGCCTCGGTCCTTATTAAATGTTTCAGTATCGCAATCAGTTTCATTTTAATTCCTTTGGTGCTTAATTACCTTAATCCAACCCGTTACGGAATTTGGCTGACACTTACGTCCGTAATCGGTTGGTTTACTTTTTTTGACCTCGGACTCGGAAACGGATTAAGCAACAAGTTAACCGAAGCTTTGGCAAAAAATAATAAAGAACTGGCACGTACTTATATAAGTACCTCGTATGCTATCATGACGCTTATTATTGGTATTGTATATGCTTTATTTGTCTTCCTGTTTCCTTATGTAAACTGGACTTTCATTTTAAACACCCCAACCGAAATGAGTGAAGAAATAAACCGTTTAGTGTTTATTGTCTTTAGTTTTTTTTGTTTGCAGTTTATCATAAAATTAATTTCAGTTATTCTCAAAGCCGATCAGCGCTCTGCCGCAAGTGGCGGCATTAATACATTTGCCAGTTTACTATCGCTTACCATCGTATTTATTTTAACTAAAACCACCAATGGCTCCTTATTATGGTTGACTATCGGTGTAAGTGTCGCCAATATTCTTTCGCCATTAATTGCAAGTTTTTGGTATTTCGGAACTGATTATAAACACCTGGTTCCCTCTTTCAAATACATAAAATTAAGCAGCGCCAGGGATTTAATGAGCCTGGGCTTTCTGTTTTTCATTATGCAGTTTGCCGCATTGATTCTTTTTTCTACAGATAGTTTTATAATCGATCAGTTATACGGCCCCGAAGAAGTGGTTCCTTACAATATCGCGTTTAAATATTTCAGCCTTATCACAATGGGCTTCGCCATTATCACTACTCCGTTCTGGACAGCTTATACCGACGCGTATCACAAAAAAGATTTTATTTGGATAAGGCGCATAACGCGCAAACTTATTTTATTTTGGGCTTTTTTATTTTTTGCGGTAATAGTAATGCTTCTTTTATCAGATGTATTTTACAAAATATGGATCGGTGATAAGATAGAAATCTCGCTTTCACTCTCAATTTCTATGGCTTGTTGGGTGCTTATTTCCACGTGGACAAGTATTTTTGGAAATTTTTTGAACGGAGTAGAAAAAATCCACCTTAGCCTTTATCATTCATTTGCCATGATTGTAATAAACATTCCGCTATCTGTTTTCTTCGCAAAATATTTAAATATGGGTAGTACGGGAGTTATTATAGGTACTTGTGTATGCGTTTTACCGCAAGTGTTTCTGCATCCTATCCAATACAAAAAAATTATTACCAATACAGCTAATGGTTTATGGGGCAAATAAAAGAAAATAAACGGGCCATACTAATCACCGGTACTATTGTACCCAATAGTAATTTTGTTGCACATACAAATACAGAGCAAAGAAGGCAGGAGTATATGGCCGGGTTTTTATTTTACTCTTTGCAATTTCCTGACGATGATATTTACTTTTTAGAAAATTCGTCGTATAATTTTAATGCAGATGAAAAATTTCTTTCTCTCTTAAAAGAAACCAAAATTACATTGATGAAATTTCCCGTTTCTGATAAATTTTCTGAGGGGAAAGGATACCAGGAATTTGAAATGATTGACGGCTTCGTCGAAAAGTATTTTGAACAGTATAAAAGTTTGATTAAAATTACGGGACGCTATAAAGTGCTGAACATAAAAGAAATAAGCACTTCGTTGACCAGTGATATGTTGGCAGATTCTCATAAAAAACATCGGGTAACACAAACCAATGTATTTTGCGTTACAAGCGATTTCTATAAGCATCACATAAAAAGTTTGTACTTACAGGTAAATGATGCCGGAGGAAGATTTATCGAACATGTCGTTTACGAAAAACTGATTACAGAAAATGTGCTGAACAAAGTAAATCTCTTTTCAGAAAATCCGGTTATTACCGGTTTTTCGGGATCATACGGCGGTACTTTAAGCAGAAATAAATACAAAATGATGTTGCGCAATATGGAACGGAAAGTATTAAGAATATTTGATATTCATCAGTTTTTAATTGAGTATTAGAATATGGGGAAAAAATTTGTCACCTTATTTCCTATTTGCGAAAACGTGCATCTTACCAAAGATTTGGGGCAAATTCCGTTCTTTCTTCAGCAAGTAAATAAATATAATTCCTCTATTGTAAGCTATAACAACAGCAAAGAGTATTCCAACCTTAACGGCGAAGTAAAAGGCCTTAAGATGGAATTTATTGAAAATACCGGCAGGTTCAGTTTTTTAGAAAAAGGTGTGTTGAAATATATTCGCGAAAATGCAAAGAAAATTGACGTACTTAATTTGTATATTTTTTCGAAATTTACTTTTATTTACGGCATAATGTATAAAAGATATAATCCCAAAGGATTTCTCTTTTTAAAACTCGATGGCTACAATGAAACATTTGAGGAGGGAAGAAAAATCAGGCACTCTGCCAATAAGTTTAAAAATTTCATTCTTAAATACACTGAGAAAAAATTTCTTGAGAAAGTTGATTTGATTACAATTGAAAACAGTTTTGGCGAAGAATTAGTAAAAAAGAAATACCCGCACATCGCGCATAAAATAATGTATTTACCGGTTGGGGTAAACGACCATTTTCTCTTTCAAAATTTTCAATCCTCTTTTAAATCATTTGCTCAAAAAGAAAATATTATTCTTACAACAGGGCGTATAGGCGAAGAAATTAAAAACAATGAGATGATGCTGCGCGCCCTTTCACAAACTGAGCTGAAAGACTGGAAAATGATTTTTGTAGGCCCGGTAAATCCGAAGTTCAAACTCTTTTACGAGGAATGGGTAAAAGATTACCCGCACTTAAAAGAAAAGATCATTTTTACAGGAGAAATTCAGAACCGGGCTGAATTGTACGAATGGTACAACCGGGCCAAAATATTCTGCATGACTTCCCGGATAGAATCCTTTTGTCACTCGATCGGTGAAGCGCTTTATTTCGGAAATTACATCATCGGTACGGAAGGAATTGTAAGTATGCCCGACTTAACCAACAAGGGAAAATACGGGACTATTCTTAAAGCAAACGACCATGAGACGATGGCGAAAAAATTGCAGGAGCTGATGGACAGTCCGGATTACTTATCTAAAATATATCCCGAGATTGTCAGTTATTCACATAAGAATTTTGTTTGGTCTAAAATCGTCGAAAAAATTTATAGTAGGATTGAAAACAGGTAAAAAAATGGAGGGCGGAGCAAGAATAAAAGGAATTGACAAGAAGCCGGAACCCGATCTGCCATTAATAAGCATTATTACCGTTGTATTGAATGGGGAAAAATACATTGAGCAAACTTTTAAAAGCGTATTTGAGCAAACTTATTCGAACATAGAATATATTGTAATCGATGGCGACTCGACAGATAAGACCGTTGACATCATCCGGCAATACGAAAACAAAATTGATTACTGGCGAAGCGAAAAAGATAAGGGGATTTATTTCGCGATGAATAAAGGAATTTCATTGGCAAAAGGAGAATTAATCGGGATTTTAAACGCGGATGACTATTTTTCGAAAGACACCGTTAAGTTAGTCGCTGATGAGTATCTTAAAACAAAGGCCGATATTTTTCACGGAGATATTTTATTGATTACAGAGGGCAAAGAAACACGCATGCAACCTGATATTACAAAAATGGATCAGCAGCCTTCTGTTTTTCACCCTACCTGTTTTGTAAAGAAATCGGTTTATGATACTATAGGGGCATTTGACACGCAATACAAAATTTCATCCGATTATGATTTTTTGCTGAGATGCCTGAAGAAAAATTACAAATTTCATTATATCCCCAAGGTACTCAGTCATTTCAGGCCGGGCGGGATGAGTGCTTCCTGCGCAAGTAATATTGAGGGTTATAAAATTATGAAAGTGCATCAAACAGGCCATCACCGCAGTGTAATTATGCGGGGAATTAAATGTTATGTGAAGACTTTCCTGAAAAAAGTAATAAATTTGAAGAATAAGTAATGCGTCGTTTTTTTATATACATAGAATCTGTTTGTCGTAACCGTTCCTCGCGTTTTAAAGGCGTGCTCCTGAAATTTTACCTGGTCACGCATGGCTGCAAGGTTGGGAAGGGTTTAAAATGCGCTGAGTTTCCTTATTTCAAAGGCTTTCCTTATAAAAATATTGTTATTGGAGATCATGTTGATTTAGGAAGGAAAAACACTTTTGAACTGGCACGCGACGGAAAAATTATTTTTGAAGATTACGTTTTACTACACCAAAACATCCTGGTAAGCTGTAACTCACAAATTACATTCGGGAAATGGTCGGCGGTAGCGGAAAATGTAAGCATACGCGACGGCAATCATAAGTTCAGTAAAAATGAATACTACCGCAAACAGGAATGCATTGCCGAGCCTATTGAAATAGGAGAAGATTCGGGAATTGCAGCGGGTTGTGTGGTGTTGATGGGAACAAAAATAGCGAAAGGCGCGTTTATCGGCTCTAATTCGGTTATTACCCGAAAAGATAAAATTGAAGAAAACGGCATTTACGCGGGCAACCCTTTACGATTGATACGCATGAGAGATTAAAAATTTAGCTATGGCGGATAAGGATGTAGTTAAAGAACTTTTTGAGAATACCGCCCTGTATCTTACCTACGATTACAATTTACAAATCAGAAAAGAAACCGTAGAAATTTTTACTCAGGGGGAAAAATTAAATTCCGTATTGGATATTCCCTGTGGTACCGGGGCAATTTCCATTCCGCTTTTAAATCGCATTGAGAAATTAACATTAATAGATATTTCTTCCAATATGCTGGCTATTGCCGAAAAAAATATTCCGGCAGAGTTCAGAAACAAAACCGAACTTATTAATAAAAATTTTTTCGAGTGTAATTTACCTGAAAAATCGTATGACCTCATTTTGTGTTTGGGATTATTAGCGCATGTTGAATCTCCCGGACAATTATTAAACAAACTTTCTTCATTGGTAAAACCGGGCGGATTACTGATTATTCAGAATACAGATTCAAAACATTTTTACAGTTATTTTATACGTGCTTACCTCGGCCTGAAAAATCTTATTTCAAAACAGCCTTACTCGCTTAACAAAGTTCCGGCCAAACTTGTGGAGAAAACACTTATCGCCAATGGTTTTGAATTACAGAATTGTTTTCGATACAATCAATCCTTTTTAGGTTTTTCCAATTTATTTAGTAACGGGAAGAAATACAAATTAACCGGCCGCTTTTTCGGCGACGCGCAGAAAAATAAAAACGCCGCGATGGGCAGCGACTACACTTATCTTTTCAAAAAAATTGGCTGATTCAGAAAAAATAAACCTTTTGGTCATTCCGGACCTGTTTCCAAAATTTGAGGGAGATGTCCAGGGCGTTTTTGTTTTGGATTATTTAAAATCGGTAGCGCCGTATTGCAATACTACAGTGCTTTTTCCTCGCTTACAAGGAACAAAAAAAGGAATTACCTCTGAAAAAACTGAAGATGCAATTATTTTACGCTATTCAGTTACTGAAAATAAAACTTCGGGTTTTGCGAAAGCGACTTTGTACTTTAAACTTTTAAGAGGAGCAATTAAGGAAGGAAAAAAATTACAAAATACGGACATCATCCATGCGCACGGAACGATTATCAGTGGTACCATCAGTTATTTTTTAGCGAGAAAGAAAAAAATTCCTTTTATTATTACCGAGCACGTTGGGCCATTTACTTCGGTTTCTGAAAGCTTCTGGAAAAAGACATGGACAACATTCATTATGCAGCGCGCTGATGCGGTTTTGTGCGTGAGTGAGCACCAAAAAAATGAAATTTTGTCCTGCGGAATTAAACCAAAAAAAATAATTGTCACCAATAACCCGGTGGATACTGAATTGTTTAAACCCACTGCCGGGAGAAAAACCAACCACAATATTCTTTTCGTTGGGCGACTCGATAATTTTAAAGGAGCACTGAGGAGCGCCAATGCTTTTAAGCAAATTGCGGTAAATTACCCCGAGTGGAAATTTACCGTTGTGGGTGATGGGGAAGATTTTATTCCTTTACAAAATTTAATTAAAACCACACCGGCGCTTGAAAACAGAATCATTTTGAAAGGCGGTATGAGTAAAAAAGAAATTGCCAATGAAATGAATCGCGCTGACTTTCTCGTTTTTCCGAGCCGCCACGAGAGTTTTGGTTTAGTTATTGCCGAAGCTTTATCCTACGGCTTGCCTGTAATTACTACCAACCAAACTGCTCCCAAAGAATTTGTAGATAAAGAGAACGGTATTTTAATCTCTCCCGATAACGAAAGCGAAATAAGAACCGCGATGGAGAAAATGATAAAGAATCATTCTTCTTATAATTTAGCAATTATTCGTAGCAAGATTGTAAGTTCCTTTGGTTTTGAAAATTTCGGAAAAAAACTTGCCGATATTTATTTTTCGTTTGGCAATAAGCGCTAACTTGTAGCGGAATTATCGTTTCAAATTTATGTGTGGCATAGCAGGTATCGTAAGTAAAGAAAATCTTAGCCCTACCGGTTTGCATAAGATGTCGGCAACACTGAAACACCGAGGCCCCGATGATGAAGGCTTTACTTTATTTTCTAAAGGCGGACAAACCAAAAATTTTCGCGGGGAGGATACCATTGCAGAACTACAAAACTTTGAACACATCAGCGCGGCAAAACCGGATTATACTCTCGGGCTCATGCACCGCAGGCTATCTATTATCGATTTAAGTGTAAACGGCCATCAGCCCATGCATTTTCAGGATAAATACACTTTAGTTTTTAACGGAGAGATTTATAATTACCCGGAAATAAGAACCGAACTCCAAAAAGAAGGTTATACTTTTCAAACTACCGGAGATACGGAAGTCATCATGGCGGCCTATCATAAATACGGTGCTGCCTGCGTAGAAAAATTTATAGGCATGTGGGCCTTCGCGATTTTTGATAAAGAAAAAAATATGCTTTTCCTTTCAAGAGACCGCTTCGGCATAAAACCGCTGTACTATTATGAAGACGGCAATAAATTCGCCTTCGCCTCAGAAATAAAAGCTTTACTCGCGTTGGATTTTATAGAACCAACAGCCAAACTCTCATCCGCTTTTGAATATATTTCTTTCGGCGCAACTTTCTCTCCCGTTGATGCAATTTTCAGTCAAATAAAAACATTAGAACCTGCAAATAATTTGGTTTTGAATACTAACTCGTTGCAAAGTACTGTTTCATGTTATTACAATTTAAAAGACAAAGTTTTAAATTATATTTTACCTCCCGACGAAAAAATTCTCGACACATTTACTTCCTTACTCAATAATGCCATTAATATTCATTTGCGCTCGGATGTAGCTGTTGGATCGACTCTGAGCGGCGGGCTCGATTCAAGTACTTTAGTCGCACTCGCTTCCACAAAAATGCATGGTAAGACTTTTAAAACATTTACCGCGTCGTATAATGAACCGGGCATTGATGAATCTTCCTTCGCAAAAATGGTCACGAACGCCATTCCAAATTTAGAACCGCATTACATTTACCCGCAAATAAAAGATTACTGGAATGATTTTGAAAAACTAACCCTGCACCAGGATTTACCCATCAGCTCAACATCCATGTTCGCGCAGTGGGAAGTAATGAAGCGCGCCAAACAAGAAAATATTAAAGTGCTTTTAGACGGGCAGGGCGCTGATGAAATATTGGGCGGTTACTACAATTTCGCCGGAATTTATCTTATTGAACTGTTAAAAGGGTTTAGAGTTCGATCATACTTTTCGGAAAAAAAATCCTTAGAGACTAATTTCGTTCCTGACATGAACACCGCCCTGGGAAGAGCCTTTTTTTACTTCATGCCGGACTTTATTCAGCGAAAAATAAGGGCCGGAAAAAGATTGGGTATGGGATTTATTTCGGATAAATATAAACCGGAGATGAACCGCGTTCAAATTCCGGGAAGAGGTGGAAAAAGTTTTAAAGAGCAGTCGTTTTTAAGTATGCAGTACGGCCTGCAGGACCTTTTACGATATGAAGACCGGAATTCCATGGCATTTTCTATAGAAAGCCGCGTTCCTTTCCTTGACCACAGAATAGTTGAATTTTGTATTACGCTTAAGAATGATTGGAAAATCCATGAGGGCTGGACTAAATACATATTAAGAAAAGCTGCCGAGCCGGTTTTAAACCCCGAAGTCAGCTGGCGTAAGGATAAAATGGGATTTGTAACCCCTCAAAAAACTTGGAAGGAGAATTCCAAGAAAGAACTTACAGATTTTGTTAATAACTGCAAGGCCCCGGATTTTATAAATAAAAAATATCTTGTTAATTTGTGTTCCGAAGAAATTAGCAATGCCACTCATTTAAGCGAATTCTGGAGAATGATTTCATTCCTTAAATGGGTACAGGTATTTAAAGTAAGATTTGAGTGATATGCACGGATTAAAATTTGCCCTGATTGGTTGCGGAAGAATCGCCCAAAAACACGCGGAACACATGGCCAACCATGGTAAACTTGTTGCCGTATGTGATACTGTTTCGGAAAATCGGGATGCATTGGCAAAAAAATATTCTTGTAAAGCTTACGACTCAATAGAAAAATTAATTGCCGCAGAAAAAAAAATTGACCTTGTGGCGGTTTGTACCCCTAACGGGCTTCATGCCAAACACAGTATTGCTCTTTTAAAAACCGGATTTAATGTGCTGTGCGAAAAACCCATGGCAATCACTGTTAAGGATTGTGAGAAAATGATTAAGGCTGCGGATACGACGAAGAAGCATTTATTTATTGTAAAACAAAATCGTTTCAATTTACCCATTGCCGAATTAAAAAAAGTAATTGATGAAGGCCGTCTCGGAAAAATTTTCAATGTGCAATTAAATTGTTTCTGGAACCGTAACGATGCATATTACAATACTTCCGACTGGAAAGGCTCAAAAGAATTAGACGGAGGCACGCTATTTACTCAATTCAGTCACTTTATTGATTTGCTTTACTGGATGGTTGGCGATATTAAAAAAGCGCACTTGCTCACCGGGAATTTCATGCACAAAAAAAATATTGATTTCGAAGATACAGGAGTAATCGCGTTGAAATTTACCAATGGTGCGCTGGGAACCGTTAATTATACCGTAAACAGTTTTGCAAAAAACATGGAAGGTTCAATAACTGTTTTCGGAGAAAAAGGAACCGTAAAAGTAGGCGGACAGTATTTAAATGTTTTGGAATACCAGAGCATCGAAAATTACACGATGCAAGCGGTTACCGAATTAAAACCGGCAAATGATTACGGATTTTACCAGGGTTCTATGTCTAATCATGATAAAGTATATGAAAATATTGTAGACGTTCTTACCAAAAACGGAAGCATTGCTACTAATGGGGCAGAAGGATTAAAAACTGTTGAGATAATTGAAAATATTTACAACAGCGTTAAGAAGAAAAATAAAATAAGTTTACAGAATTCATAATATGACGGTACCTTTCCTGGATCTTAAAAAGCAGTACCTCTCACTTAAACCCGCCCTTGATAAAGCATGGGAAGATGTCGTAAGTCAATCTGCATTTATTAAAGGAAAATATGTTTCCGGTTTTGAAAAATCTTTTGCAACTGAAATAAACGCAAAACACTGCGTCAGTGTTGCTAATGGTACGGATGCCATTTACATTATTCTTAAAATGCTGGGCATTGGCCAGGGCGATGAAGTTATAACTGTTGCCAATACGTGGATTTCTTCGGCAGAAACTATTTCTCAAACCGGGGCAAAACCTGTTTTTACAGATATTGAACAGGATTATTACTGCATAGATACGGAAAAAATAAAAGATAAAATTACCACGAAAACAAAGGCGATTATCGCTGTGCATTTATACGGACAAGCTGCAAACATTTCTTCTTTGCAGGAAATTTGTAAAAAGAAAAATTTATTTCTAATTGAAGACTGCGCACAATCGCATCTTACAAAATACAATAATCAATTTGTAGGTACATTTGGTGTTGCTTCTACTTTCAGCTTCTATCCCGGAAAAAATTTAGGCGCTTACGGCGATGCAGGCGCTATTATTACCAATGACGATGAACTGGCAAAAAAAACAAGAATGTACGCAAACCACGGCTCTCTTGTAAAACATCAACACGAAATAGAAGGGATTAATTCGCGCTTAGACGGATTACAGGCTGCAATTCTCTCTGTAAAACTTCCGCATCTTCAAAACTGGAACGATAAAAGAAGAGAAAATACTGCTTTATACAATCAACTACTTTCTTCCATAAAAGAAATTGTTTGTCCCGCCGAAAGAAAAAACACGAACCACACATATCACTTATATGTAATACGCGCCAAAAAACGCGACGCGCTTAAAGAGTATTTGCTTAAAAAAGGAATTGAAACACAAATACATTATCCCAAACCACTTCCCTTCGTAAAAGCGTATGCTTACCTCAATCTTCCTGAAAATGAATGCCCGGTGGCGGCGGCATATATGCACGAAATTTTATCTCTGCCTATGTATCCCGAACTTGAAAAAGAAGAAATTGAATACGTGGCAAACGCTATAAAATCATTTTACACAGAGGCATGAAGATTGCAGTTGTAAGCGCGCATTATTTACCCGAAATAGGTTACCAGGAGGTACATCTTGCAAAAGCATACGCGCGATTGGGACATACTGTAAAAGTTTTTACCACTACTTCCAGTGTAAACCTGGGTGGGAAAATCGGGAAAGTAAATTATAAAACAGGCTTAAGCAAAGATCCGACTTACGGGTATGATATTTTGAGACTCTCCTCCTATTCATTTAAATCAAAAGCATATTCATCAGGTTTAAAAAAATCGGTTAATGAGTTTAAACCCGATTTGCTGATTATTCTCGGCGTTGCAAAAGTTTTCCCGATGTCGCTTTTATCGGAAAGCATGCATAAGAAAACAAAAATCGTAAGCCTGTACGGGGATGCGGGAGAGTATTTAGAGCGAAATACTGTTTCGCAAAAAATAAAATCATTTATGCATGAAACGGGATATACATTCATAAAAAAGCCTTTGTACATGAAGGCCATAAAATATTGTGATAAAATAATTTTAAATACTCCCGAAACGCACCAATATTTCTTGTCTATCATTCCGGAAAAATTAAACCCGGTTTACGAATCGAAAAAACTTTTACTGAATCTCGGGTTCGATCCGGACGAATATTTTTTTGATGAGGAAATTCGGAAAAAGAAAAGAGCGGAGCTGAAAATAAATGATGACGAAGTTGTTTTAATCACTTCTACCCGAATCAACAAAAGAAAAAATTTGGAACAGGTAATTGAATTGATTTCTCGCTTAAACAAAGAAGGCAAAAAAGTCCGATACATATTAGTCGGTTTTTTAGGCGATTCGTACGAAAAAGAATTAAAATCTTTCATTCATTCTCAATCTCACCCGAATACGTTTATGTGTTTTCCTTTTCTTTCTTCGCAGGAAATACAAAAATTGTATTGCGCCGCCGATGCCGGGATTTGGTTAAAAGCCGCTATTTCCATCCAGGAGGCAATGGGTACCGGTTTGCCGATTATTTTAGAGGATAAACCTATTGTAAACCACTTACTGAAAGATGACCATAACGGTTGGTTTTACGGGAAGAATACATTCGACACAACAATTGAAAAAGCGATTAATGTCTTGCTGAACAAAAAATCCGACAGGAAACAATTATCAGCAGAAAACGCAAGCTGGTTATCATACGATGCCATTGGCAAAAAAATTATTAGTAGCTTGCAACTATAATATCCATGACATTCAAGGAATGGAAATACTGGCTTTCTTCCCTACCCTGGCACCTTAAGTGGTTTGTCATATTAGTTTTAATACGTCCCGTAGTAGATAATTTTTATTACCTCAAAAATATTTCTCCTTTCCTTTCTCCGCTATACCTTGTAGGAATTGCTACTCCATTATTCGCAGTAACCGCCATTTTTACTTATAGAAAAAAAGATAATTCAGGTATCGATATTCTTTTCGTGCTTTGGTCGTTCCTGATATTCGTCTCGCTGCTTTTTATGTTCATGAACGACCCAACTTCGGTTACTTTTCTTGAATATTTTCTCAAGCTGTCCATGCCCGTATACCTATTTTTCTTTTTACGTTTACTTATTCGATCACGCCGCGATTTAGATGGAGTATTGCAAACTTTTTTATACTCCTGTTATTTTGTAATCGGTGTTTTTCTTTTTGAATTACTGGTAAACCCGGTAAAAGTTTTAAAAACCCGTGACCTGGAAAGGATACAGGGCTATTATGGCGATGTAATGAATTATGCCATTTACCTTACACAGGGTTTTTTAATTATCTGTTATTTTTATTTCCGGAAAAGAAATACTCAATCCTCCTTTATTCGCACAAGAAACTTAGTTATTGCAGTGATGCTTTGCATTGCTGCTCTTTTTAAAATAAGTCACACGGCCAGTTATGCTGTTTTTCTTTCTATACTTTTTCTGTTTCTGCTGTTTAATCTTAAAACAAATAAAACGACCGGTTTTGTGTTAATTCTTACCATTATGGTTGCCGCTTACTTTTTTGGTGGCGACGCATTAGAGAAAAAAATTGCACCACTTGTTAAAACAGATATTGCTGTTTACGAGGGAAAAAAACAAAACGAAAGGCTTTTACACGGAAGAGTTGGCCGCTGGAAAGATATGTTGGAGCAATTTTCCACCTTTCCCGTTGCCGCTCAATTTTTCGGAATGCCTTTAATGATAACCAATTCGTATGCCGAAGTAAGTACCGGTGCACATAATGATTTCGTGCGCATACTTTTCTTTACCGGGGTTACGGGGCTGGTTATTTATCTCCTTATTCTCTTCTCCCTGTTGCGGCGTTTAAAATATTTAACTTCCGAATTTCACTTTCTCGCTTTAGGAACTATCAGCATTTTATTTTTGTATTCTATCTCTACTTGCCCTACTCTTTACGCTCCCATGCTTTACATCATTCTTTCGGTATTTTGTTATATGTCCTTACCCGCAACTATTTTAGAACAACATGAAGGGTAAGAAAATTCTGATCCTCGGAAAACTTCCCCCGCCTTATATGGGCCCGGCTGTTGCAACTGAAATTATTTTAAACTCCGCTTTAAAAAACACGTTTGAGTTAGTTCATCTCAATACAAAAATAAATACGGAGCTGGATACATTCGGGAAATGGAGTATCGGTAAAGTATTTAAAAATATTTCTCTTTATTTCCGGATGCTTAAACTCGTTTCTGGTAAAAAACCGGATTTAGTTTTAATTCCAATCAGTCAAACTACTACCGGTTTTTTTAAGGATTCTATTTTCATTTTACTTGCTTCGCTCTTTCGCAGGAAAATTCTTCTGCATCTTCGAGGAAGCCAGTTTAAAGTGTGGGCGGATAATTCCTCAGGGTTAAATCGCGCCTATGTAAAATTCATTTTAAAAAAAGCTAAAGGAGTAATTGTATTGGGAAATAAACTCAAATATATTTTTGAGCCTTATTTTTCTTCTGAAAAAATATTTGTTGTTCCTAACGGTGCTGATTATACCTTTCCTGCAAAAACAAAAAGCCTAGAGGTAAATATTCTGTATTTCTCAAATTTATTAGCGGCTAAAGGCGTAGTAGACGTTTTTAAAGCGATTGAAATTTTATCAGGCAAAATAAAAGCGAATTTCTCAATTGATTTTGTGGGCGAATGGTATTTACCCGAAGATAAAAGACTCTGTGATGAAATAATAAATAAGAAGACTCTGCCAATTCGTGTTCATTCATCAAAATCAGGTGCGGGGAAATTTAAATTCTTGTCGGATGCCGATATTTTTGTTTTTCCTCCGCGTGAACCCGAAGGCCATCCTTGGTCGATTGTAGAAGCAATGGCAGCAGGATTGCCGATAATTTCTACCGATAAAGGCGCTATTACCGAATCAGTCATTGACAGATGTAACGGATTTATTATTGAGCCCGGGAGGCCTGAACAAATTGCTGAAAAATTAAAGTTGCTTATAGAAAATGAATCGTTAAGAAAGAAAATGGGTGAAGAAGGCAGAAATTTGTACCTTTCTAACTTCACCGAAAGTAAAATGGTAGAAAAACTTTCGGCAGCCTTTACAAAAATAATTGAATCGTGAAACGTGAAGCCGTGCATACAGAGGAACTTGAACAGGTAGAGGAGTTTTGGGATAACAATTTATGCGGAAAACAATTTGTTGAAGCAAAATTTCCCTCTAAAGAATTTTTTGAACTCTATAGAAATTTTCGATATAAAAAAACGCACCATCTTGACGCGTACATCGATTGGAAATCGGCCAAAGAAAAAGACGTTTTAGAAATCGGCCTTGGTATAGGTGCCGACGGAACCCGTTGGGCGGAGCATGCAAAATCGTATACAGGAGTTGATTTAACAGCGGAAGCGGTAAAGGCTACGCAAATACATTTTTCACACTTAGGCCTGAAAGGAAACATTCTGCAGGGAAATGCAGAGGCACTGAATTTATCTAATGAACAATTTGATATTGTTTATTCACACGGAGTATTACATCACACAGTAAATATTGAAAATACTTTTCGTGAAATTTACAGAGTACTCAGGCCAAACGGGCAATTTATTGTCATGCTCTATGCAAAAGGTTCATTTAATTATTGGTTTCGCATACAGGTCTATTTCAGATTACATTTGTTGTTTGAAATATTCAAAAATAAAATTGGCGGTAGTTCAAAAGGAAATTGGGCTTTGCATATAAAGAATTTTAAAACGGAAGGGTGGAAATATCTTTCCTGGAAAAATTTTCCGCACCGATGCACCGATGGGCCCGATTGCAAAATCGCGAATATTTATTGGCACAGGGAAATGTGTGAAATGCTGGAGCGCGCAGGCTTTACCGTTGAAAAAACAAAAAAAGCGCATTTTCCATTGGGAGGAACATTCCCAAAACTTGAACGTTCTCTCGCAGCCTTTATAGGCTTTCATCAAATTATCTGGGCACGAAAAAAATAAAAATATGTGCGGCATCGCAGGGTACATAGCTTCGCAAAAACTCAATGGTGCTGCCATGCTGAGCTCTTTGCATCACCGCGGCCCTGACCACGAAGGTTTTTTTGAAGCCTCATTTCCCGCTAAAGAAATTTATTTAGGCCATACACGACTCAGCATTCTTGATCTTTCTGAAAACGGAAACCAACCTATGTTCAGCGATAACAAAGAAATTGCTATTGTATTTAACGGAGAAGTTTACAATTTTCAGGACCTTCGTAAAACGCATTTACGGAGTGAAAAATTCGTTTCCTCAACAGATACGGAGGTAATTTTAAAACTCTATGAAAAACTGGGAATCAGTTTTGTAAAAGAATTACAGGGCGATTTTGCTATTTCTATTCTCGATAAAAAAGCAGGGAAATTGTTTCTTATTCGTGACCGCATTGGTGTAAAACCACTTTATTATTGTGCGCACAACAACCAGCTTATTTTTGCTTCCGAAATAAAAGGAATTCTTGCGGCCGGTATTAAAGCGGAACTGAACGAAGAAGAATTATTAGATTATTTCGTTTTTAAATACAGTTCGAAAAACAAAACGCTTTACAAAAATATTTTCCGCCTTGCTCCGGCTCATGTATTAGAATATGATTTGGAGAAAAATAATTTTATCATTCAACCCTATTGGGATTTACACAAAAACAATAAATACACCGGCCTCTCTTATTCTCAGGCTAAGGAATGCCTTTTTGAATTGGTAAAAGAAAGCATTAACCAAAGATTGATTTCTGATGTTGCCATTGGTAATTTTCTATCGGGCGGGCTTGATTCTTCCATCATCGCATTCTTTTTAAAAGAGAGAAAAGATATTATTCACTATTGCGCACGAAAAGCCGAAAAAGATTTAAAAAAAGAGGGAACTACTTCGGATTATCATTACGCTGCGCAACTTGCCAAAGACTGGAATTTAAAATTAGTCGCTGCCGACATAGGCAAAGAAGAGGCTACCTTGGAAATGATTCGCAAAACATTATCCTACTCGGATGATTTAATTGCTGATGGCTCGCAAATTCCTTCTTACCTGATTACGCACGAAGCAGCAAAAACTTCTAAAGTCATTTTATCAGGCATGGGTGCCGACGAATTATTTTTAGGTTATGCGGGCCACATGCTTACCCTGGTTTCTTCTCAATGGTTGGGCAAAGCCCCGTTTTCAAAAACAATCGGGAATATGGCGGCAAAAGTAAACCAGGGCAAAGGAAAATTTTTGGCGTACAGGCGTTATATTCATAAAATGGGCAAGTATAATTCTTTGCCCGATTATAAATACGCTTTGTTTAATATCGTTGGTGATTTTGATAATTCCTGTTCGGTTTATAAAGGAAATAAAGAGCGGATTATTGATGAATTATCGGCTTACTTCCCGAAAGGACAAAATACTTTTGACAGCCTCGCGCATTTTGAAATGGAAAATTTTCTGGTAAAAAATTTACATTATACAGATCGCATGGCAATGGCTAATTCGGTAGAATGCCGCGTGCCGTTTTTGGACCACCGCATTGTAGAATTTGCTTATAGTATTCCCTTAAATTATAAATTGAACAATAGCGGAAAATTTAAACGTATTTTAAAAGACACTTTTAAAAGTCATGTTCCCGATTATGTTTTAAAAAGACGCAAAGCCGGTTTTGGAATGCCTCTCCGTAGTATTTTCAGCAGTGAAGAAAACATAAATGGCTTGCTTAATAAGTCTTTTTTCACTAACTTTCACTCGTTTTCGGTAGAGAATATAGAAAGGATTATTGAAAATCATGTTTCAGGAAAAGAAGATAACTCGTCGATTATTTACGCGCTTATTTCTTTTCAGGAATGGTATAAATTAAATTTTACTTAGTGTGGAGCAACTTACCCAAAATCTGAAAAGCGGAGAAATGAAAATACTGGAAGTACCTTTCCCGGTACTTGCCAAAGGTTGCGTTTTAGTAAGAAATCATTTTTCAGTAATAAGTGCAGGTACGGAAGGAAAAACGGTGAAAGATGCACGCCTCGGCTACATTGGTAAAGCAATGGCTCGTAAGGATGATGTAAAAAAAGTTATTAAGTCGGCAAAAACTATTGGAATAAAAGAAACCTACCAGGTAATGATGAATAAACTGGACGCACCTTCTCCGTTAGGGTATAGTTGCGCCGGAGAAGTTATTGGCGTTGCGGATGATATTACCGAATTTAAAATCGGAGATAAAGTTGCATGTGCGGGCGTGGGTGCGGTACATGCGGAAATAGTTGCCGTAGCAAAAAATTTATGCGTTAAGCTTCCGGATGATATTTTATTGAACGAGGCAGCTTTTACTACTCTCGGCGCTATTGCCTTACAGGGAATCCGTCAGGCGGATTTACGTTTGGGAGAAAATTGCGCAGTGATTGGCTTGGGATTAATCGGGCAATTAACCATTCAATTATTAAATGCAGCGGGTATTAAAAGTATCGGTATAGATATTGATAAAAAAATGGTTGAGCTTAGTAAAGAAATAAGTGCAGCTCATGCTTACGAAAGAAACCAGGAAGCTTTAGAAGAAACCATTCATGAATTAACAAACGGGTACGGAGTAGATGCCGTAATTATTACCGCCGCGACAGACAGCACCGACCCGATTGATTTTGCCGGAGACATTTGCCGCAAAAAAGGAAAAGTAATTATTGTAGGAAGTGTTCCTACCGGATTTAAACGCAGCAAGTATTATAAAAAAGAATTGGAAGTAAAAATGTCCTGCTCGTATGGCCCGGGGCGTTATGATAACAAATACGAAGAAGAAGGAATTGATTATCCGATTGGTTATGTGCGTTGGACAGAAAACCGAAATATGCAGGCCTTTGTCGAGTTACTTGCTGTAAAAAAAATAAACCTTCAAAAAATTATTACGCATACATTTGATTTTAAGGACGCGCCTGACGCTTACCAACTAATTTTAGACAAAGAAGAAAATTACTCAGGTATTTTATTGAAATACGATTTACAAAAATCACCCAAGAAAAAAATTGAATTAAAAATCGTAAAAGCTCAGGCCGGCAAAGCGAATATTGGTTTTATAGGCGCAGGCTCTTTTGCAAATAACGTTTTGCTACCCGTTCTTAAAGGGAAGGCAAGTTTCATTGGTGTTTCCAGCAGCAAACCGAATAATGCACGTAATGTGGCCGATAAATACGGATTCTCTTATTGTACTGATAACGCTAAAGAATTAATAGCCGATAAAAATATTAATACGGTATTTGTCGCAACCCGACATGATTCACATGCAGGATATGTTTTAAGCGCTTTAGAAAATAAAAAAAATGTTTTTGTAGAAAAACCACTTTGCTTAAATGAAGAAGAGCTGAACCGGATAAAAACTGCCTATCAGGATTCTTCTTCGGTTTTGATGATTGGTTTTAACAGGCGGTTCTCTCCTCTCATTCAAAAAGTGCACGGCCACTTTAAAAAAATAAATACTCCGCTTGCCATTAACTATCGCGTTAATGCTGGAACAGCCCCTGCAGATCATTGGATTCATAACAAAGAAAAAGGCGGAGGAAGAATTATAGGGGAAGTTTGCCACTTTATAGATTTAGTGGCGTTTTTAGCAAATTCGAAAATAAAATCAGTCTCTGCTCAGTCTATAAACGACAGTCATAAACTGAACGACACACTGACCATTAATCTTAGTTTTGAAAATGGTAGCATTGCATCCATTTCCTATTTCTCCAACGGAAATAAAAACCTGGAAAAAGAACGCATTGAAATTTTCGGAGCGGGGCAAGTAGTAAGCATTAGTGATTTTAAAGAGATGTCCGTTTACGGAAGCTCGGTAAAAACTCAATCGCTTGCCAGGCAAGACAAAGGGCATAAAAACGAAATAGCTCTTTTCATTGAGGCGATAGAAAAAGGAAAAGAATCCCCTATTCCGTTTGCTGATATTTACAATTCTATGCTCGCCACATTTAAAGTAGAGGAATCTGTTGCAATGAACGGTGCACAAATAATTTTATAAGAGCATTCGTTAATATGAACATTGCAAAAAACGAATACGCACTTATTGAAAATTCATTAGAAAAACTTCGGAAATACATTGAAAAAGAGGAGTTTAAGGGTTATGACCCGTATGACACTCTCAATTCTTTTTTCAAATTTAAATACTTTGGAAAATTCGTTTCCGTTTTAGCTATTCAATTTCAAAAAAGAAACCCGGTAAATATCCGCCCTGTTTTAGGAATAAAGAAAAATTATAATCCTAAAGCAATAGGTTTGTTTTTATACTCTTATTGTATCTTGCAGAAAAATAACCCTAATAAAGATTATTCCAAACAAATTGATTTTCTCTTTGCTTATTTAAAAGATAATCCGAGCAAAGGTTTTAGTGGCTACTGCTGGGGATATAATTTTGATTGGGCCAGCTCGGGCAAATACATTAAAGCTTATAGTCCGAATGTAGTGGTGACCTCATTTATTTCAAAAGGTATTTTTGCCTATTATAATTTAACCAAAGATGCAAAAGCATTTGAAATATTAAAAAGTATCGGCAATTTTATTTTAAAAGACTTACCTCTCACCGAAACCAAAGAAGGAGTTTGTTTCAGCTACACAACACTAGGCGTTGATTGTTGTTACAATGCAAGTTTGTTGGCAGCGCAAACTTTATCGCAAATTTATTCCATAACCAAAGAACTCGCTTTACTTGAAAAGATAAAACCGGCAATTGACTTTGTACTCAGCAAACAATTTGATGATGGCCATTGGAATTACAGTATAGAAATTGAAACAGGTATTGAGCGCAAACAAATAGATTTTCACCAGGGATATATTATTGATTGCATTAAGGACATTTTAAAGAGCACAGGCATTAGCGATAACAAATACACAATTGCTATTGAAAAAGGCACGGATTATTATTACAAAGAGCAGTTTTTTGAAAACGGTCAATCCAAATGGAGATTGCCAAAAATTTATCCGGTAGAAATTCATAATCAATCGCAGGGCATTATTACTTTTTGTGATTCTGAGAAGTATAAAAATTTTGCTACAATCATTGCAAAGTGGACCATTGACAATATGCAAGACAAACAGGGTTACTTTTATTACCGAAAATTGAAAAATTACACACACAAAATTCCGTATATGCGCTGGAGTCAGGCATGGATGTTTATTGCACTTACAGAATTAGTGGTTTCATTAAACAATAAAAAGAACTGATGGCGCGCGATTTTACATTGAAGAAATATCATGAATTGCTTAACGCAGCCATTAAAGCTGGTTACACACTTACCTCGTACGAAGATTTTATTTTGAATGGCAAAAATTATTCAAAAGTTTTTATTCTCCGACACGATGTAGATGATTTGCCGAATAATTCCCTTCAAACTGCAATTCTTGAAAATAAATTGGGCGCAAAAGGCTCTTATTATTTTCGTGTAGTAAAACAAAGCTTTGACGAAACCGTAATAAATAAAATAAAAGAACTTGGCCACGAAATAAGTTATCATTACGAAGACATGGCTTTATGTAACGGAGATATAGAAAAAGCATTTGCCCATTTTAAGGCCAAACTTGAATTGTTTAAAAAATTCTATCCCGTAAAAACCGTTTGCATGCACGGTAGTCCGCTTTCTAAGTGGGATAACCGCCTGCTGTGGAAAAATTATAATTACAAAGATCTTGGCATTATTGCCGAACCCTATTTTGATACCGATTTTAAAAAAGTGCTTTACATAACCGACACCGGGCGTAAATGGAATAATGCTACATCCAGCGTGAGAGACAAAGTGGACTCCGGGTATAATTTTACTTTCAACAATACCGATGATATTTGCAGGGCATTTACTCAGAATAAGTTTCCTTCACAAATTATGCTGAATATTCATCCGCAAAGATGGACAGATAATTACTATTTTTGGGGAAAGGAATTAATTGTTCAGAATTTAAAAAACATTGTTAAACGAATTTTAGTTTCAGGAAAAAGTGCTGATTAAAAAAATACGCATCCCGGTTGCACATATTGTAATGATTGGATTTTTGCCATCGTTCCTTAAAAAATTTGTGTACCGTTTAAAAGGATACAAAATAGCCCGCAACGTTAATCTCGGTTTAGGTTGTGTAATAATCGGCAAAGAAGTGGAGATTAGAAAAAACTCAAGTATCGGTTTCCTAACCATTGTACGCGCTGATAAAATTAAAATCGGCCGTTTTGTAAAAATTGGCTCTTTGTCCGTTATAGATACCGCGCGTTTTGAAATAGATGACGATGCACGTATTAACGAACAGGTTTATGTGGGCGGAATAAAAACTCCTGAATCTGCTTTATTAATGGGAAAAAGAACCATTATAATGCAGGCAAGTTATCTTAATCCAACTTTACCAATTATTATTGGCGATGATTCAGGAATCGGCGGCGATTGTTTATTGTTTACGCACGGCTCATGGAACTCTGAATTAGAAGGTTATCCGGTAAAATTTGCTCCTATTACAATAGGGAAAAAAGTTTGGCTGCCCTGGAGAGTTTTTATTATGCCCGGTGTTACCATTGGAGATAATGTGGTGATTGGCGCCGACTCGATGATTAATAAAGATATTCCTGCCAATTGTTTAGTCGCCGGCTCTCCCGCAAAAATTCTGAAAGAAAATTTCCCGACTCCGCTGAGCGAAGAAGAAAAAAGTAAAATTACAGAGCGCATTTTTTCTGAATTCTCATCTCATTTAATGCATAATGGTTTTAATGTGGATATGAATTTTGCAAACGGAGCACTTAAAATGTCGGTTAAACAAGAATCCACAAATGCCTTTATTAATTATTGTGAAGATGAATCTTTGAAGGCAAATACCGAAACATACAACAGTATTTTAATAGTGAGAAAAGGTACAGCCAAAAATATTTCCGCTTATGGAATGATGATCTCGTTAGAAGACAATACCCGGATTGGTAGCTCTTTTGCGGGCGAAGAATTAATTTCTTTTTTATCGCGTTACGGCATTCGTTTTAACCGCCTCGATTAAATATGAGTGTATTAGTTTATTTGGGCCATCCCGCGCACTTCCACCTTTTTAAGGAAACTATTAAAAATCTGCTCGCCAAAAAAGAAAAAGTAACCATTGCTATTAAAAGCAAAGACGTTCTTGAACAACTTTTAAAAGACGCGAATTTTAATTATGTAAATGTAAGTTCTCCGTCAGGGAAAAAATCTCCCTACAAGGATTTTGCCACACGACTTTTAAAATTGAGAAGCCTAATCCGAAAAGAAAAACCCCGATTATTAATAGGTTCCGCCGCTGAGTTAGCTTTGTTAGGAAAATTTTTCAGAATTCCATCTTACATTTTCTTTGAAGATGATTTTGAGGCGGTACCTAAATTCGCAAAAATAGCCGGCCCATTCGCAACAAAATTAATTTGTCCCAACTGTTGCAGCGCCTGGAAATGGAATCACAAAAAAATTGGTTACAACAGTTATCACGAATTGGCTTACCTCCACCCCCATCATTTTACTCCTGATTTTGAAAAAGTGAAACATATTTTCAGCAGGGATAAAAAGAATTTTATTCTCCGCTTTGCACAATTAACTGCCTATCATGACGTGGGAAAATCGGGAATTACCACGGAGATAGCGCAGCAATTAATTGATATGTTAAGTAAGCATGGTTCGGTTTTTATTACATCTGAAAGAGCGCTTGAGTCACAATTTGAAAAATATCGCATTCAAATTCCTCCTTTAGATATTCACCATGCTTTGTATTTTGCGGATATGTATATCGGTGACAGCCAAACCATGACTGCCGAAGCAGCTGTATTGGGAACTCCCGCTATTCGCTTCAATGATTTTGTGGGAGAACTTTCGTATTTAACAGAACTTGAAAATAAATTCGGTCTTACTTATGGCATACGAACAAATGAACCGCAAAAAATGCTGCAAAAAGTAAACGAGCTTTTATTATTACCGAATCTTAAAGATGAATGGGAAGCCGGAAGAAAGAAAATGCTGGAAGAATGTATCGACTTCGCCGACTTTATGTTAAAGCTCATCGGGTCAAAACCCATTTAGGTTTACTTTATTAAAGCACTCAGCGAATACTCTTGAGAAATTGTTGAAGAGGGTATTTTTTATTCTCGTGCATTTACATTATTTTCGTAGGAGCAGATTGAATTATGAAGAAGGAACTTTTAGTTAAAGAGCAAGGTGCAGAGGCAGCAGAGTTTATCTCAAAGTTCACGGATGTTGCATCATCAGATACCCATGTCCTTAAAACAATCATTAGTTTTCCTGTTGAAGCTATTGAAGGCTCTGTTAATAAAGCAATCATAAACCTCAATAAAATAAATGACATAAGAGGGATAAATGCTTTTTACAAACTCACCAATTCAAAATTACAGGAAAGCGGAATTTTTATAGGGTGTGTGGAAACGCATGTACAGCGCAAAAAAAGAATTCTTAAAAAATATCCGTTTATATTGGCACAAATTTATTTTTTATTTGATTTTATTTTTAAACGCGTTTTTCCAAAATTACTCCTTACCAAATGGCTTTACTTCTTCGTAACTGCCGGCCGTAACAGAGTTCTTTCTAAAGCGGAGGCATTAGGGCGATTGGTCTTTTGCGGCTTCGATATTATTGAAATAGCCGAAATAAAAGGCCTCACTTACTTTGTATGTGCCAAAACACACAGACCGGTTCCCGTAAAAAACCCTTCATTCGGAATTCTTTTTAAGATGAAACGAATCGGTAAAAACAATAACCCTATTACCGTTTACAAATTCCGAACCATGCACCCCTATGCAGAGTATTTGCAGGAGTATGTTTATCAGAAGAATAATTTAAAAGACGGCGGCAAATTTAAAAACGACTTCCGCATAACAAGTTGGGGTAAATTTATGCGCAAATTCTGGATTGATGAACTGCCCATGATTGTAAATTTACTTAAGGGGCAAATAAAACTGGTTGGCGTGCGCCCTCTAAGCGAACATTATTTAAGCCTTTATTCGGATGAGTTAAAACAAAAAAGAATAACCGCCAAACCAGGGCTTGTACCTCCTTTTTATGCCGACCTGCCCGTATCGTTAGAGGATATTATGAAATCGGAATTAAAATACCTCGATTTATATAAAGCCCATGCTTTAAAAACCGATTGCTCGTATTTTTTCAGGGCTTTTAACAACATTGTTTTTAAAAGCGTACGCACCAATTAAAAAATATTAGCTGTATATTTACCGGAAGCAATTACTATGAGAAAATTCTTCGTCCTGCTTCTTATATGTACACTCTTTTCCTTTACGGCCCTTACGCAGGAAATAAATAAACATATTTCGTTTACCAGTATTTACGATTATCTCGACGAACTGGCCAACATACAGGTTATTGAATTAAACTCGGCAGTAAAACCTTATTCCCGTAAACTTATCGGAGAAAAGCTTCGTGAGGCTGAATTGAAAAAGGAAAAACTAACCAAGCGCCAACAAAAAGACTTGGCATTTTTTCTGAAAGACTACAACAAAGAAGTTATTCCGAATAAAAATTTTAAACGCAGGCCCGATCTTTTTTATTACCGTGATTCTTTGTTTGCATGTACGCTGAATCCCATACTTGGATTCTCGTATTCAACAAATCAAAACGGTGTTGCAAGTCACCGGTGGAACGGAGCCGAAGTATGGGGAAATGTTGCCAACAAATTCGGTTTTTATTTCAGCCTGCGCGATAACGGAATAAACAACGTACTTTCAACACCCGATTATTTAACACAAATACCGGGTGCCAATTACAAACCTTACCAGGGCGTTAACAAAGTACGTACCGATTTTGACGAAGCACGCGGAGGTATCAGTTACGGATGGAAATGGGGCTCAGTAAGTTTATTAAAAGATAATTTTACCTGGGGAAATAATTACAACGGCGCCAATATTTTTTCGGGCAGGCAGCCTTCTTTTGCTTACCTGCAATTAAAAATGAAACCCGCAAAATGGTTTGAGTTTAATTACATTCACGGCTCATTGGTATCGCAAATTTTAGATTCTACACGTATTTATGGCGTAGGCAGCGCTTTGAGGAAAAATTTTATTCCTAAATACGTCGCCGCGAGCTTGGCAACTTTCAGGCCCTGCAAAAATTTTTATTTTTCATTGGGCAATTCCATCGTGTATGCCGATAAATACATTCAACCCGTTTACCTGATACCGTTTATGTTTTATCCTTCGGCCGACCACACCATGAACGGTGCGGGAAGTAATTCGTTGGGAGAAAATTCGCAAATGTTTTTAGATGTGAGCATCCGCAGCATTCCTAAAACACATATCTACACTACTCTTTTTATTGACGAAATAAATGTGGGAAAAATGTTTACGCCCAGCAAACAAACCAATCTTTTCAGTTTTAAAGCCGGAATCCGTTTTACCAATTTATTAATTAAAAACACTTCGCTTACTTTTGAATATACGCGCACGAATCCGTGGGTATATGTTCATCCTATTGCATCTACTGCTTTTTCTTCCAATAATTACAACATGGGGCACTACCTCGGTCAAAATTCAGAAGAATTTTATGTAGGATTAAAATTAAAACCCGCACGCGGATTAATGATTGATCTCGGCTTTATACAGGCATACAAAGGACATACCGAACCATTTATGCAGACTAATGGTGTTAATGCAAACGTGGCAGGTACTCCTTTCTTAACTACTGCCGACTGGTCTAATCAATCTGCATTCATAAAGGCACAGTACGAAATTATTAACGATCTTTTTATTTTTGCAGAATACTGGCAAAGTAATATTGACGGAATATCCACGAATCAATATACAGCGCCTTTTTACTACGGCAAAACAAATACAATTACGTTGGGATTAAATGCCGGATTTTAATTGAGGTATTGCATTTCAAACATCATCAGCATAAGCTCGTACATTTTCAAACGCAATTCAGTATCCTTATCTGATTTTGATTTCTTTTTAAAAAGTCCTCGCTTGGTAGCTTTGGTTTTAGATTCATCGTTACTTACGTCAGCCGAAGAAACATCTTTGTCTTTTTCGTGTTTGAGGTATCGTTGGTTAGCCGGCATATCATCGCCATCTGTTTTACCAAAATTAAAGGTGAAACCTAAACCTATATATAAATACTTGTCGTAATGTGTCCAGCTTCTTTCCCAGGAATCAAGTTTATCCGATAAAACGGTTGTGTATCTGAAATCAAAAGTAATGTCCGTTTTACCATTGAGTTTAAAATTGATTTTTCCGCCAACAGGTATTATGATGGCACTTACCATAGCCGCTTTTTTTGTAACCAAACCGCCTGCAGAAGTAATTCCCGCGCTATCAATTCCTGTAGTTACATACCCGTTTGTGTGTTCAAGATACCAAAGACCATTGTTTGCCTGTTTGTACAGGCGGCTGCGGAAGAAAACCTGCCCTACACCTGCCGTTGCAAATACACTTAGCCTGTTAAAAAATTTACGTTGTTGTTCCTTACGAAAAACCTGCTGAGAAAGGTTGTATTTAAAGTTTACAGAGTAATCCATGTAATCCGCTATAAAATAACGGGGATAAAGTTTGTTGGCTATTTTTTCGCCGGTTAAACTTCCCTTAGAAACCTGTAGTTCCGCAATCAATCCGTATTTAAATTTCTTGCCACCGTAAAGACTGTAAGCAGAAGCGAAACTCTTTTTGAAATCTGCAATTTTCGGAAAATAATTATAAAGTGCTACATCGCCGTAAAAAAGTGCAGCTCCAAAATTTGCGCCGGCATACCAACCGGTTTTCAAACTCATGTAATTTTCGTTTGTATGCTCGGGGTTTTGCCATTTATCCTGCGCAAAAGCAGAAAAAGACAAAAGGCTGAAAGCGGTCAAAAACCGCAAACCTTTTAAATATTCGAACCTTAACAACATACTTATGATAATAACAACGCAATATCCTCTTTTTTTTTAACTTATACAAGTTTTAGGGCATTTATTTGTACTTTAGTAGCTCATTATCAAAGTGATGAACCAAGCCCCTTATAAGTTTTTGCCACTGCTCAAGATGCTTCTGCTTATGGTTTTAGCTTCGGTCAGGGGGCTTTCTCAAACCGCGAATAACTCGGCCAAATGCAAGGCCCTCGCTATTTCGGGAGCCGAATGGGCAAAAGGCGCTTACAATTTTTCTAAAGAAAGTTACCTGGCCGATAATCCGACCCTCGCTTCATTAAATATCGACTCCTCGCATTATTGCATGTTGCAATCTATATTTTGCCTCGATTCGTGCATAACCCTTGCTTCCGACTCAGATTATTTTGCGCTGGGTTTTGCGCGCTTTGCCAAAAAAAAAGCGACAAATACTTTGGCGTGGATAAATAATTGTAAAGAAGAGAGCCGGAAAAACAGGAAAAGAGAATTGACTTGGGAGGCAGTTACTTCCTCGCAGCAGGTTGTGCTGGATGCTTACCATGCCTCTTTTTATTTTGATGGGGATGTGCCGATAGAGAAAAAACCGGAAGCGGTTGCGCCCACCGAAAAAAAAATTACTAAATTGGATGTTGACCAGGCCCTGTTTGCGCTTTTAAGCGAGCAACTGCACGAAAAATCGGAGAAACACAAACAGGAAATTGCCCGACTCGATGAAAAAATTAAAAACAGTAAAGACCCTGTTAAAACAAAAAAATACAAGGAAGAAATAAAAAAACTGGAATTACAGGAAAGTACGTTAGTAAAAAAAAATGTTGAAGCCTCTGAAAAATTATCTGAAATAAACGGCCTGATAGAAGAGCGCGACAAAAACATTAACGCGGGCGTAAAAAGTGAAGAGACCGTTTTTGCAAAAGGATTGAATAAACCGGCCGACGAATGGAATAAACAGGTTTTAATGAATGCCGATCTCCCCTCGGGATTGGTCTACCAGATACAAATAGGCGTTTACAAAAACACCATAGTGCCCGAGATTTTTAAGGGCCTCACTCCTATTTTCAGCGTGCCTGTATCGGGCGGCATTTCCTACTCAACCGGCATATTCGAAAAATTTACCGACGCGCAGGAAGCCAAACTCTATGTAAAAAGTATGGGCCTTGCCGACGCGTTCATCATTGCTTACCATAATAAAAAGAAAATTACTTTGGCGGAAGCCGCCAAACTCGAAAAAAAATAATCAGGCTTTTAAGATCACTACTTCTACCCGTATGTTCATCTGGCCTTCTTCATTATTTTGCGGATCCGCTATCACCGGTTTTTTACCACCATAGCCTTTAGGCACCAAACGAACAGACGTGATGCCATGCGTTTCTAAAAATTTTTTAATAGCCTCAGCACGTTTCAAAGAAAGCTCTTTGGCGCTTCCCTGGAAATTCCATTCCTCACCCAACCCCGCATACGATTTATTTTTGGCTACGCGGTTATCTCCGTTGGTATGGCCCTGTATCTCTATAACCACTTCTTCGTTATTTTGCAAAAAGCCTAACAGTTTTTGAAGTTCATCGGCCGACTCGCGTTTTAATGCGTAAGTGTTGGGATAAAAATAAATGCTCTTCATCACAAAAACATCCCCTGCTTTTAAAGGCTCAAGCATCACAATTGCTTTTGTGGTATCATTATTTTGCGACGTAATGTTGATGGTTACACTTTTGTAACCCAGTAAAGAACACTTTATTTTGTAAGAATTTCCTTTTACAATGTTTGCAGCCCATTCGCCTTTAGCCAGTGGTGTAATGGCCAATTCGTCATTACTTGTTGCCTCTGTCACCAGGGGTTTATAATCTACCGCACTGTTGTTCTTTTTGTTTTTTATATAGCAGGCCAGAACGGGAATTCCGGAAGTAAGTATAACAGAGTCTTTTTTTGCAGCGGGAAGATCAGTTTTTTTAATACTCAAGGTATCCCGTTTGGTTTTAATGGATACTGATTTTACCGAAAGCGCGGCAAGGTCTCTTTTACAGGGAACGTGAACGGCTTTCAGACGCAGGGTGTCTTTACCATCAAACAATATAAGTCGATGCCCGCAATTATTAACGGAGGTATTAAGCACCGAGATATAATACGTGTTTCCGGCAAGTGCGTTGAATTTTTTTTGGGAAAGATCGTAAGGATCTTCTTTATTCACCAGGGAAAAAAATTCGTTTCGTACAGGTTTTACTTTTTGATCATACACTTTTTTACAAAAATCAGAGGTGTTATACTGGTACACAAATACTGAATAGGAATCGCTGTCATTCAAAGGATCTACCTTAAACGTAACGGGCGTGTTTTCTTTAACGAGTATCCTGTACCAATACGTAAACTGATCGCGGTACCCATAAAACACACTTTGGTTCAATGCCTGCCTGGTTTCACCGGTTTTTTCTATATGTCTGAGGGGAATTAAGAGTTCCTTATAAAAATTACAATCGTAATTTTGGTAAGTTGGCAACTGGGCCGGCGCGGTATTAAAACACAAACCAAAAAAAAGCAAACGTAAGAATACTTTCATGCTCTAAGGTAAAAACTTTTTATTGATTCATAAGACAGAAGTTAAATACTAATAATAACAAGGGCAGTAAAAACAAGATGAGCTTATTTTTCATAAACTGTTTTTTGAAAACGTATGCAAAAATACGTATCGTTTTAAAAAATAAATGCGGTAACCGGTAAAACAGGTTAATGATTAGCCGGACTTTACTCTTTGGTAATTTTTGAATAAAAAAATATCGTTTGAACAATTCAAACGATATCTTTTTGAAGAAGGACAGCCTGATGCATTGCCGGGAAGAACATCTTCTTAAATTTATAATGTAAATGTACTATGGTAAGAGCACCCTTAAAGGAAGTTTTAGTTTAAACCCGCTATTTCACAGCCGATCGTCAGTAAAAAATAGCCGGCCTACTTTTTAAGGTTTTTAAAATAAGCGCAACTTTTACTTACCGGGCACTCGCCGTGCTTCGGATTTGTGGGCCGGCAAATTTCTCTTCCCAAAAACGAAATAGCCATACCAACTTGTCCCCAATCTTTTTGCGGGATAACTTCCATAATTTGCTTTTCTACTTTTTTCGGGTCTGTTCCTGTGGCAATTCCCAGGCGTGGGGCAACACGCAGCACATGCAGATCAACAATTACTCCTTCTGCTTTTACACCTCCTTCACGCATAATAACATTGGCGGATTTACGTCCAATACCCGGTAATTCTGTCAATCCATCCATGGTAAGCGGAATGTTTTTATCATCTTTAATTTTTTGTGCCAACTCTAATAACCACTTTGTTTTATTGCCAAAGTTGCGCACTTTACCAATAAAGCGGTACAATATTTCCGCATCAGCTTTCGCTAAGCTTTTCATATCCGGAAAAGCTTTAAAAAAGGGAGGCGCAACTTCATTAATATGTTTATCCGAGTCCTGTGCAGATAAAATTACCATTACCAATAACTGGTATAGATTTTTATAATCAAGCGGGTGTTTTTTGTTTTTATACTTTGCCAATAAAGGCTTCAGGCTTTCTGCCCAGTTTATTTTAGCCATAAATTTTATTCTATTGCCAATTGCTTGTTTATTTTTACAGAGGCATTTATAATCTCGGCTACATAAATACCTTTTGGTAACGCACTTACATTAATTTCCAATTCGTCTTGGCCCGCCGGTAAAACCACCTGCATTACTTCGCTGCCCAACATGTTATATAACTTAATAGTGGTGCCTTGCGCTAACGGAAAATTCAACCTCAACACAACTTTATCGCTTGCGGGGTTGGGATATAATTTAATACCCGATGTTTTAAACGTACTTATTGCGGCCGACCTGTTATTTGTAATGTTTGATTTTGATTTTACGATAGAAGTCTGCGTCTCGCTATTTCCGTAACGCGCGGCAGGAGTACAACTTATACTCCACTTGGTAACGAGGCGCCATTGTCCGTTGGGATAAGACAATACCGCCGGGTCTGTAGTTGTATTGACAGTTCCTGATACCGAATCAATAACATGCCATTGATTAGTACTGTTATCATCGCGTAAAAGCATATATTCCGTAACCATTCCTCCACCCGTTCCTTGTATGTCATAAGAATTCCAGTTGTAATTGGTTACCGTTTGAGCGCAATAAATGGTTGCATGATACAAGCCCATTACACTGTAACCATTTCCGGGGGTCCATACCTGCAACTTATAACGATGCAACATTTTATTCGGATTTCCGGCAGTATCCATATCTAAAAACATGCTGAACGCCGTTTGGGAGTTAGCCATTACACGATCATATCCGCCCGTATATGCGTTTTGCCTCCACAATATGATACTGTCGGTTGGGTTCAATTGTGTCTTATCATAATAAATAATATTATGCTTAGAGGAATCATCAACTGTAACCATACAAATGCCCGGGTTCGTAGCCATTTGGGCTTTTGCAAAAAAGGAAACTGTTAAAAATACGGTAACTAAAAAGTAAAGTTTTTTCATGTGTGTGTTATTTGATAAGTAAATATAAAAATATTTTCTCACAACAGCAAAAGGGGCTTATTTTTGCTGGCCTATGCCTATTATAATTAACGGAAAAGAAGTTTCAGAAAAAATTCAGCAGGAAATTGCTGCCGAAGTAGAACAAATAAAAAAGGCCGGGAAGAGAGTTCCGCATTTAGCTGCTGTATTGGTGGGCAACGACCCCGCCAGTCAAACTTATGTGAACTCAAAAATTAAAACCTGCGAAAAAGTTGGTTTTAAATCGAGCTTAGTGCGTTTTGATGAAAACATAAGCGAAAAAGAATTACTCACAAAAATTACGGAGCTCAATAACGATGACGATCTGGACGGAT
The DNA here is from genome assembly GCA_035569635.1 of Bacteroidia bacterium. Classification (GTDB taxonomy): domain Bacteria; phylum Bacteroidota; class Bacteroidia; order B-17B0; family Aurantibacillaceae; genus PALSA-968. The sequence continues at coordinate 90,308 of DATMMV010000071.1, forward strand.
ACATTGTGCAACTTCCTTTACCTAAACATATTGCAGAACAAAAAGTTATTGAAGCTGTAAAACCAGGTAAAGATGTAGATGGTTTTCATCCTGTAAATGTGGGGCGTTTGGTTTTAAATTTACCTACTTACATAAGCGCCACTCCTTATGGTATCGTGCAACTGTTGGAACATTACAAAATAGAAACACAAGGAAAACATTGTGTTGTTATTGGCCGCAGCAATATTGTGGGTACACCCATGAGTATCTTAATGGCAAAAAACAATTTGCATGCAAACTGTACCGTGACGCTTTGCCACAGCAAAACAAAAAATTTAAAAGAACATACCTTACAGGCCGATATAATTATTGCCGCAATTGGTCGTCCTGATTTTGTTACGGCTGATATGGTAAAACAAAACGCTGTGGTAATTGACGTAGGCATTAATCGCATACCCAGCACACAAACCAAAAGTGGTTTTAAGTTGGTAGGTGATGTAAAGTTTGATGAGGTAGCTCCGAAATGCTCGTACATTACTCCTGTGCCGGGCGGTGTTGGCCCGATGACCATCGCCTCTTTGCTGAAGAATACTTTGTTTGCAGCTAAAAAAGAGATTTACAAATAAGTTGGGCGTTTCATAAAATTTCTCAAAATCAAAAAAGTTGTATTACACGTTAGGGATTGAGCAACGGTGTTGAAGCTCTTTTTGCACTTTGTCTTTCAACTTGAAAATAACTCGCTTTCTTCCGAAATACTTCCTAACTAAGAAGCGTGTAAAAAAGCGACTTGCGAAAGCCCGGCCCCGCGAGAATTACGGATTGAAACCATAACACCTTTGCGGGGAAACGCCAAAAAAACAACGCCCTTAAAACCCTGAAAAAATCCCAAAATAAATATCCGTACTTCATAAAAAACCCTATTTTTGAGGGATAAATTTTTGAGTGTATGAATATTCACGAGTATCAGGGAAAACAAATTTTAAAAAGCTTCGGCGTTAACGTGCAGGAAGGCATTGTGGCCGAAACACCCGAGCAGGCTGTTACCGCTGCCAAAGAATTAAAAGTAAAATACAACAGCGATTGGGTGGTTATAAAAGCCCAGATACATGCCGGTGGCCGCGGTAAAGGCGGTGGAGTAAAACTGGCCAAAAATTTAGACGAAGTAAAAGAAAAAGCAACCGCCATCATTGGGATGCAACTAATAACCCCTCAAACCAGCGCCAAAGGAAAAAAAGTAAACAAAGTACTGGTTGCTCAGGATGTTTATTATCCGGGCGCTTCGCCAACTAAAGAATTTTATATGAGCGTAATGCTTGACCGCGCAAAGGGTCATAACGTAATCATATACTCTACCGAGGGCGGAATGGATATTGAACACGTTGCAGAGCATACTCCCGATAAAATTTGGAAGGAAGAAATTGACCCTAAAGTAGGCTTGCGTGATTTTCAATGCCGCAAAATTGCTTTTAACCTGGGTCTTAGCGGTGGCGCTTTTAAAGAAATGTGCAAATTCGTTGCCAGCCTCTATAAAGCTTACGATGGCATTGATGCCTCTTTATTTGAAATTAACCCGGTTTTAAAAACCAGCGATGATAAAATTATTGCAGTTGACAGCAAAGTGTCGTTTGACGGAAACGGTTTATACCGTCACCCCGATTACGAAAAATTGCGTGACCTCAGCGAGGAAGACCCTACCGAAGTAGAAGCTAAAGACGCCGAGTTGAATTACGTAAAACTAGACGGAAATGTAGGTTGTATGGTAAACGGCGCGGGACTTGCCATGGCAACTATGGACATTATTAAATTAAGCGGAGGCGAACCTGCCAATTTCCTTGATGTGGGTGGTACCGCCAATGCCGAAAGGGTAGAAAAAGCTTTCCGCATCATTTTGCGCGACAGCAATGTAAAAGCTATTCTGGTAAACATTTTTGGCGGTATTGTGCGTTGCGACCGCGTTGCGCAGGGTATTGTGGATGCCTATAAAAATATGGGTAGTATACCCGTTCCTCTGATAGTACGCCTGCAAGGTACCAATGCGGAGGAGGCCAAAAAGCTCATAGATGCTTCAGGTTTAAAGGTGTATTCGGCCATACAATTGCAGGAAGCTGCTGATTTAGTTAAAAAAGTAATAAATAATTAATAGATTTGCTTACTCTATTTAATCCTATGAAAAAAATCGTTTTTAATAAGTTATCCTTGCTTGCTTTAAGCAGCACGCTTATTCTTGCTTCTTGCGGAAACGGCGACAAACCGGAGGGCGACGAGCACATGACTGATTCAACCAAAATTGATACAGCTTCTGCCAACAATAGCGTGCCCTCTAACGAAATGTCCTACCAGGTGCCTTCACCTAAAGAAATGTTTCAGTTTATACGCCAGGTAGGCAGCAAAAACAACAAACGTACCGATGTTCTTAACAGCCCCGATAATGCTAAAAACTACAGCGAGGCAAAAGCCAAAGCAGTAAATTTTGGTATTTATAGTTGCGACCTTACCTATTGCTCTATTTTTGAAATAGGAACCGAAGCGCTTAAATATTTTAAAGTGGTAAAACAATTAGGCGACGAAATTGGTGTTGCCACCAGCGTAAAGGCTGATATGGTTAAACGTTTGGAAAAAAATATGGGCAACCCCGACTCTTTGGTTGAGATTGCGGATGATATGTATTTCTCTTCTTTCGAAACTTTACAAAACGGCCAGCAAGGCAATACTCTTGCCATGGTTGTTGCAGGCGGATACATTGAGGGGTTATACATTGCCACCAGTTTAATTAAATACGAAAAAAACAGCCCGGCGGTTGAACGTATTGCAGGCGAGAAATTTACTTTAGAAAACATCATCGACTTTATGAAAAAATACGAAAGCGACGCGGGTGTAAAAGAAGTAATCGCCAAACTGAATGATTTAAAAACAGCATTTGAACAGGATGTTACTACCAAAGACCAGGGTAAAGTTGAAATGAAAGGCGAAAAAGGAAAACCTGTTGTATTGGGTGGTGGCGAAGAATTATCGATGAGTGAAGCGCAATACAAAGCTATTACCGAAAAAGTGGCGGCTATCAGAAATTCATTTACCGGAAAATAAGTTTTAAAGAAAAATACTATGAAAAAAATATTTTTAATATTAGGTGTTTGTTTAAGCTTTAGCACCATTGCGCAAACCAGCGCCTGCGGCCAGTTTCATAAAACAGGTTGCCACATGGAAGGTACTAAAGCAGACCGAAAAGCTTTCCAGTACAACTCGCAATCTAAAAGCGGTTTGTTTGCTCAGGGTACGACCTCTAAACTACGTTGTGTGGTTTATAAGGGCATGGATTACCGTATGACTGTTTGCTGCGATGCTGCCTTAGGGGATAAAATTAATTTTAAAATTTTTGACGGCCGCACACAAGAATTGTTGTTTGACAATACTAAAAATGACGGAACGAAACAATTTGAATTTCAGGCGGGCTCTACACGCCAGTTAGTTATTGAAGTAACCGTACCAACCGGAGAGGTGAAAGAAGAAAAAGGAAAACCTGTTGACGCGGCCTGCGTGGGGTTGTTAATTGAGCACAAAGTGTCTGAGAGGACAGGTTTCTCGCAATACTGATAAAAGATTTAATTTTATAAAAATCCTCGTCATCGGCGGGGCTTTTTTTTGGTTAAAAATAGTTATGAGAATCCTTTCGGCTTTTATACCTCTCTTACTTAATTTGTTTGTTTCGGCGCAAACAACCAGGATAGATTCTCTGAAAAAAAATATTGAAGGGCGCGCAAACGATACGAATAAAATAAATACACTCCTTTATCTTGGCAAAGAATTGCGGAATACCGGCAATTACGATACTGCAGTACAATACATATCAGCTGCCGAAAATATTGCGCTTGCTTTACAAAACTCACCAAATGAAATCATTCGTACTGCAGCTACACGCGATTTGGGCAAAGCCTATAACAGCAAGGGCATCATTTATTGGTATCGTGGCAATTATCCCCTGGCCCTGAAGAATTATTATTCTGCCTTACAGATAAACGAAAAACTAGGTTACAAGAAAGGTATTGCCGCAGCTTATAATAACCTGGGGCTTGTTTATACCGATCAAAAAAATTATCCGCTCGCCATTAAGAACTATGATGTTTCTTTAAAACTTTATCAGGAATTGAACGATAAAAAAGGAATTGCAGCCTCTTACAATAACCTGGGTAATATTTATAAGAACAAAGGTGATTTTGAACCTGCTCTTAAAAATCATTTTGAAGCCCTGAAATTACGCCTGGAAACAGGCGACAAAATGGGAGTAGCAACTTCATATAATAACATAGGGCTTATTTGTTGGATGCGGGGTAAATACGAAGAAGCTTTGAAAAACCATTTTGAATCTTTTAAATTAAAAAAGGAAGTGGGCGATAAACAAGGCCTTGCCGGTTCTTATAATAACATAGGGATGGTTTATCTGGCTATGAAAAAACCGGCCGAAGCAAAAAAATTTCTTGTACAGGGGCTGGCTTTATCGCATGAGGTAGGAAGTGTGGATTATACCAAAGAAAGTTATTTGGGCCTTTCGCGGCTTGACAGCATGACGGGTAATTGGAAAGAGTCTTTTAACTTCTACAAATTATACATCACTCTTCGTGACAGTATGCTGAATGAAGAAAACACCAAAGCAAGTGTCCGGTTGGAAATGAATTATGAATTTGACAAGAAAGAGGCCGCCACAAAGATGGAACAGGAAAAAAAAGAAGCGGTTGCAGCGGCAGAAAGGAAAAAGCAAAGAATGGTTTTGATATTGATCTGTTGCGTGTTGGTACTTGTGGGCTTCTTCGCCATTTTTGCTTACAGAAGTTATTTGCAAAAACAAAAAGCCAACGAAGCTATTACCGGGCAAAAATCAGTGATAGAAGAAAAACAAAAAGAGATACTCGACAGTATTCGTTATGCACTCCGCATTCAAACTGCCCTCATCCCTTCTGAAAAGTTTATTGAAAAAATTATCACTCGTTTAAAAAGTTAGCGTTTCTTCTTTCCGAATAGTTTTAATTTGCGCATCGCGCTAAACTTTTCTATCTTTAATATATCAAAAACCGAAATAAACAACAATACATGAAAACATGCTTATTTGTAGTTTTATCAATCGGGAAACAAGTACTAAGCTGATTATTGAAAAATTAAAAAAACCAAATTACACAAACATGGTAACCGGGTTTTCTAAAAACACTTTTAATGTTTGCAAAAACGCGGCTCCTGTTGCTCCGTCAACCACACGGTGATCGCAGCTTAATGTAATTTTCATAGTATTTCCGGGAACAATTGCGCCGCTTTTAACTACGGGTACTTGCTTAATTCCGCCCACAGCTAAAATACAGGCTTCAGGCGTGTTGATGATGGAAGTAAATTCATCGATGCCGAACATTCCCAAATTAGAAACTGTAAACGTATTTCCTTCCCAATCTTTGGGTTGTAATTTTTTCTCTTTCGCGCGTTTGCCAAAATCTTTTGCTTCGGTAGAAATTTCCTGAAGTGATTTTCCATCAGCAAAACGAATTACGGGCACAAGCAATCCGTCTTCAACAGCTACTGCCATGCCTATATGTATATGATGATTGTAGCGGATTTTATCACCCATCCATGCGCCGTTTACTTTCGGGTGTTTTCTTAATGCGGCAGCACAGGCTTTAATTACGATATCGTTGTAAGAAATTTTTACATCCTGAATTTTATTGATGGCTTCGCGCGATGCGATGCAATGATCCATATCAATTTCCATGGTAAGGTAAAAATGCGGAGCGTTCACCACGCTTTCAACCAAACGTTTGGCAATTACTTTGCGCATTTGCGAAACCGGCTCATCGGTAAAACTTTCTGTCCCCACAAAAGCAGGAATACTTTTGCCCACAGAAGGATTAAAGAATTCAATATCTTTTTTAATAATGCGCCCGAAATCTCCGCTACCATGTACTACAGCTAAATCAATGCCTTTATCCTTTGCTATTTTTTTTGCAAGCGGCGATGCTTTTATTCTTCCGTTTGTATTTGCATGCTCCGCTACTTTAACCGGTTGCTGTGTTTTAACTTCGGCAACTGCGGTTTGTTTTGCTGTGGTCGCAGATACCGGTTCCTGACTTTTTACTTCTGACTTTTTATTTCCGGCTGATTTTTCATATTCAACAATTTTAGAAACATCTTCTCCGCCTTTTCCTACAATAGCAAGTAATGAATCTATAGCCGCGGGTTTTCCGGCCTCTGTGCCTACGTACAATAACACGCCGTCAAAAAATGATTCAAATTCCATCGTGGCTTTATCGGTTTCTATATCAGCAAGCAATTCGCCATTCTTAACTTTATCGCCAACTTTTTTATGCCATTTGGCAACCACGCCTTCCGTCATGGTGTCGCTTAATTTAGGCATACGGATAATATTTACTGTAGTGGGTATTTCAGGTTTAACAATTCCTTCTGACTTCTCACTTTTAGCTTCTGATTTTACTTCTTCTTTATTTTCTGTCTTCTTCTCAATCTTTACTTCCTGTCCGTTATCACTTGCCGGTTGTTTATTTGCTTCAATTAAACCTTTAATATCTTCTCCTTCTTTTCCAATTATAGCCAACAAAGAATCAATGGCAACAGCTTTTCCCGCTTCAACACCAATGTGCAAAAGCACGCCGTCGTAAAACGACTCAAATTCCATCGTGGCTTTATCGGTTTCTATGTCGGCAAGCAATTCGCCATTCTTAACTTTATCGCCAACTTTTTTATGCCATTTGGCAACCACGCCTTCCGTCATGGTGTCGCTTAGTTTGGGCATTTTAATTACTTCAGCCATAATTGATTTACGATTTTTTTGATTTACGATTTACGATTTGCAGCTATCAATAAACAAATTGTCAATTCTTAAATCGTCAATGAATTTTATTCTTTAATGAATGGGTAATCCTGTTGAACATAAACATCATGATACAATTCTTCAACCGCAGGGAATGGAGATTCTTCGGCAAATTTTACCGACTCTTCAACAAGAGCTTTTATTTTTGCTTCCATTTTTTCTACGCCCGCATCATCAATCCAATTATTTTTTTTGAGTGTTTCTAAAACTTTATCAATGGGATCCTGGTGTTTGTATTCTTCCACCTCATCTTTTGTACGATAGGTTTGCGGATCGCTCATACTATGCCCGCGGTAACGATATGTTTTCATTTCTAAAAGTGTAGGGCCATCACCCCGGCGCGCGCGCGCAGCCGCTTCTTCAATTGCTTCGTGTACGGCTTCAACAGTCATACCGTCAACAGGTTTTGCAGGCATATCGTACGCTAATCCTAATTTCCATAAATCGTGCACGTTGCTGGTGCGCTCAACCGATGTTCCCATTGCATAGTGATTGTTTTCTATGATAAAAATTACAGGTAATTTCCAATTCATAGCCATATTAAAGGTTTCGTGTAAAGCGCCCTGACGAATAGCTCCGTCGCCCATTGCGCAAACACAAAGATTATCGGTACCGTTATATTTTTCTGCAAAAGCCAGTCCTGCACCCATTGGAATTTGCCCTCCAACGATACCATGTCCGCCCACAAAATTATGTTCTTTACTAAAAATGTGCATAGAACCGCCCTTGCCTTTAGAGCAACCGGTAGCTTTTGCAAATAACTCGGCCATTACATATTTTGGATGAAGTCCGAGTGCAATGGGATGTACATGATCACGGTAAGCGGTAATATGTTTGTCGCCCTTTTTTGTAGCGCTAACCGTGCCGGCAACAATGGCTTCCTGCCCGTTATACAAATGGCAAAAACCTTTTATTTTTTGCATAGTGTAGAGCTGTCCAGTGCGTTCTTCGAAACGGCGCATGAGGAGCATGCTTTCGTACCAGGTTAAATAATTTTCTTTTGTAAACTTCAGCTTCTTATCGACTTTCTCTGCAACCTTTGCCATGTAGAGGTAATTAGTAGGACAAAAATAACAAAAATACCGTAGGAAAAGTTATAAGTGATGAGTTATAAGTGATTAGAAAACAGCTTGCTGAACGCTATATTTTTAGTACTTTTGTGCATGGCTCCACAATTAGCTGAAATACTTAAATTAAGCCTTCCGGAAAGAATTTTGTGGGCAGAGGCTATTTGGAACAGCATTACTGCAGACAATAAGTCGTTTGATAAAATTCAATTATCTGCGAAAGAAAAAAAATATCTTGATAAGGTGGCTATTGAATTTGAGGCAAATCCTCATCAGGGTTCTTCCTGGAAGGAAGTAAAAAAAAGAATTCTTTCTGCTAAAAAATAAATGTACACTTTAAAATTTCGTCCGGAGGCAGAGGGGCATCTTACCGATAATTATTTATTCTACGAGGAGCAGTTATTCGGTTTAGGCAGTGAATTTATTTTGTCTTTTGAGGCCTGTATGAATTACATTCAGCGACATCCACTTAGTTATGAAAAAAAGTATTTTAACTTCAGGGTTGGCTATGTAGACAGGTTTCCTTACGGTATTTTTTATCTGGTAAATGAAAAACAAAAAATTATTCTTATAGCTGCTATTTACTTTTTACATATGAACCCAAAGACTATTAAAAAAGAATTGAGGAAAATTTAGCGCTGAATTATAATTTGCCGTATGATGCCCAATTTGCTCTATAAAGAGGGACAAAAAATGACTATATTTGCACCCCCTTCCTGCAAGGCAAGAACAGCGCAACGGCAGGCAGGCTATAACAGGAAATGAAGAACATACGTAACTTTTGTATTATTGCCCATATTGACCATGGTAAATCCACCCTGGCCGACCGACTTTTGGAATACACCAACACCGTGAACAAACGCGAGATGCAGGCGCAGGTTTTGGATGATATGGATTTGGAAAAAGAGCGGGGTATTACTATTAAAAGTCACGCTATTAAAATGGATTATGAGTATAAAGGAGAAAAATATTCTTTAAATTTAATTGATACTCCCGGCCACGTTGATTTTAGTTACGAGGTATCACGCTCAATTGCCGCCTGCGAAGGTGCACTGCTGATTGTGGATGCGGCACAAGGAATACAGGCACAAACCATTTCTAATTTATACCTGGCGCTTGAGCATGATTTAACGATTATCCCTATTTTAAATAAAATTGATCTACCAAGTGCGGAACCTGAGTTGGTAAAAGACCAGATTGTGGATTTATTGGGTTGCAAGCGCGAAGAAATTTTAGCTGCCTCAGGTAAAACCGGGATGGGTGTGCATGAAATTTTACATGCAATTTGCGAGCATGTTCCTGCGCCTAAAGGAGATGAAAATGCTCCGCTACAGGCTTTGATTTTTGATTCCGTTTTTAATTCTTTCAGAGGGATCATTGCTTATTTCAGAATTTACAATGGCGTTCTTAAAAAAGGCGACAAAGTAAAATTTGTAAATACCGGTGCCGAGTATAACGCCGATGAAATTGGTGTTTTACGTTTAAAACAAGAATCGCGCGATGTGGTAAAAACGGGCGATGTAGGTTATATTATTTCGGGAATTAAAGAAGCCAAGGAAGTTAAAGTTGGCGATACAATTACTACAGTTGCTAATCCGTGTACAGAAGGCATTCAGGGTTTTGAAGATGTAAAACCTATGGTATTTGCGGGGATTTACCCGGTGGATACCGAAGATTATGAAGAGCTGCGGTACTCGATGGAAAAACTACAGTTAAACGATGCTTCGTTAACCTGGGAACCCGAAAGTTCTGCAGCGCTTGGTTTTGGTTTTCGCTGCGGATTTTTAGGAATGTTGCATATGGAAATTATCCAGGAACGCTTAGAACGCGAATTTAACATGACGGTTATTACCACCGTGCCCAACGTATCTTACCTTGCTTATCAAACAAACGGTGAAGTGGTTACTGTAAATAATCCAAGTGATTTACCCGACCCCGGACGGATTGATTTTATCGAAGAACCCTATATTAAAGCAAGCATCATTACTAAATCCGAATTCATAGGGCCGGTAATGACTTTATGCCTTGAAAAACGTGGACAAATTGTAACACAAAATTATTTAACGGCCGACCGTGTTGAGTTAATTTTTGAAATGCCATTGGGAGAAATTGTATTTGATTTTTACGATCGTTTAAAATCCATTTCTAAAGGATATGCTTCTTTTGATTACCATAAAATCGGCATGAAGCAAAGTGATTTGGTAAAGATGGATATTTTACTGAACAGCGAACCCGTTGACGCGTTGTCGGCATTGATACACCGCAGCAACGCGCATAATTTTGGTAAAAAGATTTGCGAAAAATTAAAAGAATTAATTCCGCGCCAGCAATTCGAAATTCCTATCCAGGCCGCCATCGGTGCAAAAATTATTGCGCGCGAAACCATACGTGCTATACGTAAAGACGTAACTGCAAAATGTTACGGCGGCGATATTTCGCGTAAACGTAAACTGTTGGAAAAACAAAAAGAAGGTAAAAAACGCATGCGCCAGGTGGGCAGCGTAGAAATTCCACAGAGTGCTTTTATGGCTGTGCTAAAACTGAACGATTAGTTAAAAAATCTTAATTTGATTTTTTCGGACAACTTGTCCTTTTCTTCTTCCGTCTTGAAATAAACACATCAGGATTTCATTAAATAATTCTTTGTATGATCAAAAATATGCACTATGCCTTTATGGCTTTTTTCCTGTATTTTTCCGTTTACAGTCAGGACACCTGTTATTACAAACTAACCACAATACATGGTTCCTGTTCAAAATTTAATATGGTTTCCGCTTTAAATCCGCAGGTTTCCGGGTTTTCTCCTTCTTGTTTTATTTCTATCAAATCAATGCGTACCGACAGCCATTATATACAGGAAAAGAAAATACATTTTGTAGTGATGTTGGGGAGCTCAATCAGTTTATTTCAGATGAAAGACCCTGCATTTCTTTCGGGTTTATATGATAAAAAAAATTTCAACGTTCTTTCAAAACGAATTTTTGGTGGCTTCGGAATTAACGGGCGTTTTGCTGCAGGGCGAAGAATTTTTATTGATGTTGATCTTGCCCCTTGTCTCGAAATAATCAGAGACAATTCATCGGAAACGAGGTTAGATTCGGTTAAGGGGTCTAAATTTTACGATGATTTTTACAGGGGAATTCAATTGTTTGCGAATATTAAATGCGAGTATAAACTGAATACTTATTGGGGTTGCTTCCTGAATTTTGCAGCGTCGATGGAATTAGTGAAAAAATTCGGTGAAAGTTTTCCCACTTACAAAAACCCTTTCAAAACACAATTACTTACGGGAATCGGGTTGGTGTATTATTATGAATACAAAAGAAAAAAAGAAGTTTTTTAAGGAAATTACGCGGCCTTCTTCCATAGTCCTTACCTGGTAATACAAAACCGGTTACATTTCGTACATTTACTCCATAATGAAATTACGGTTAAAAAATACCTTTTTTGTTTTTATTTTCTGTATTTCATTTTCATTTTTTGCGCAGGATACTGTTCGCTATCGCACAACAAGTTTTCATCTTTCCGGCTCTCATTTTGTTTTGCTCGGGCCTGAATTTCAGCAAACAAATAATTTTTTTCCGTCCGCAGCATTCAGTTTAAAATCTTTTCGCGCCGATAGTTTGTACAAGGCAAAAGAAAATTTTCATTTCATACTTACTATGGGCGCAGCAGGTTCGCGTTTTATGTTAACCGATCCTTCCTTTTTTGTCAACGTTCCCGATAACCGTCCGCTACCCGTTTTTTCAAAACGTTTTTGGGGCGGCTTCGGATTGAATTACCGGAAAGCTGTTTCAAAAAAAATAGTTTTGGATATTGATATGGCGCCCTGTATACAAATTATTGTAGATAAATCTGAAGAAACGAGAACGGATACTGCCGGCTGGGAGTCGAAAGGCTTTACAGATATTTATCAGGGCCTGCTTTTATACGCAAATGTTAAAGCCGAGTTTTTTACATTTAAAAACTTTGCTGTTTACGCCTCAATATCAGGCTCGGTACCGATGATAAACAGGTTTGGCAACCATGGCGATGATCCTTATCACGATAAATTTAAAGGGCAGATATTTATCGGTTTCGGTCTGGCTTACTTTTACAAAACCCGCCATATTATTGAACCCGATGAAAAAACAAAAACTAAACAATAATTGTGTATTTTTATACAATTAAAAAATGGACTTGCTTTTAAAAAATATTGAACGGCTGATCACTTTAACCGATAAGGATAGGAAATTAATTTCTGAAACTTTTCATCCCAAAAAATTAAAGCGCAAACAGTTTTTGCTGGAGTCGGGTGAGGCCTGCAAATACACGTATTTTATTACCAATGGTTGCATCCGTACTTACTATACGGATAAAGACGGAGAGGAGCATGTAATAAATTTTTCTATAGAAGATTGGTGGGCCGGCGATATTGCAAGTTTTAACAGCGGAGAGCCTTCGGTTTTCAGTATTGATACATTGGAAGATTCGGAAATTTTATATACTGATAAAACCGGAATGGAAAAACTTTATGCGCAAATTCCTCAACTGGAAAAATATTTCCGCATTATTTTTCAGAATGCTCTGGCAGCGCAATTTCAACGTATTACCAATACAAATAGTTTTACCGCTGAAGAACGTTATGTGGCTTTTCAAAAAAAATATCCGCAGTTCGACAGGCGTATCCCGCAAAAATACCTCGCTTCTTACTTGGGAATTACACCCGAGTTTTTAAGTAAATTAAAAAAACATTTACTCACGGGGAAATAAATTTTTATTCGGGTTTTTTCCTCCGACTTAATCTACCTTAAGTTTATTTCTTGCTTTGGTTCATTGGCAAGCGGCATTAAACGGAACTAATTTCGCTTTATAAATTTTAAAACAAAAATTATGAACACAAAAAACAAGATTGCCGTTGTTGCTGTTTCGTTAGCAATGGTTATAAGTAATGTAAAGGCACAAACTACTGTGTGGAATTTAGATAAAACACACTCGTCGGTTGGCTTTGCCGTTGAACACATGGTGGTTTCTGAAACCGTAGGGCAGTTTAATGATTTCAGCGTGAGCATTAAATCAGACAAAACAGATTTTACAGATGTAAAAGGAGAATTAACTATTCAGGTCTCTTCAGTAGATACCAAAGATGCAAAGCGCGACGGGCATTTAAAAAGCCCTGATTTTTTTGACGCAGAAAAATATCCGACTATTAAATTTGAAATTGTGCAGTTCAAAAAAATAAAAGACAAAGAATACAAACTGGTTGGTAATCTAACGATGCACGGCGTTACACGCAGCGTTACTTTAACCGGAAAATTTGCGGGAATTGTAAAAGATCCATACGGGATGACGCGCACCGGAATAAAAATCACCGGAGAAATTGACCGTTATGATTTCGGATTAAAATACAATGCAGCCATGGAAGCGGGTGGAATGGTCATTGGCCAAAAAGTAACTATCAGTTGTAATATCGAGCTTACGCAAGCCAAGTTATAAAGTTAGCATTAAACAATTTTTGCCCTGAAAACCGGCCCAAAAGCCGGTTTTTTTGTTTATCAGAATTTGGCTAAATACTTCAGGCCGGGCTGTCAGTTTTTTTAATAACTTCTGACAAATCGCTGATTTTAATTCACTATTAATTAGGCATTTACATTTTAAGAAGTAAAATAGAATTAATTATTTAAAAATCACCCAACTTTTACCAGGAACTGCCCATCTAAGTAAGGTATAAGGTTATGAAAGGAAAATAATTGAGGGGTTCCTGTCCCTAAAAACCCTCCGAAAATTTTGATTTCAGCTTGAATTTTCGTAACTTTTTGTTTTATTTAAAACGCATGAAAACAAAATTATTTTTTGCATTTATTTTTTTTGTAAGCACTTTTAATCAACTCCTTTCGCAAGAAGATGCTTATAAAGCTTTACTGAAACGTAGCTCCGTTTGCGTACATAAAGCGCAGAAACAAATGCTTGCTTCCAAAAAAACTGATTTAGGAGGGAAACTCGCCAAAGCAGTTTTGTTGCAGAGTTATGCCGTTAAACTTTACGCGCAAAAAAAAGAAGCAGAGGCGGCGTGCGTCAGTTTACATGCGAGGCAACTTGCTTTTGAAATAATTAAAGAAACGAGTGCCAGGGAAGATACTTATTCGCTTGCCACAGAGGAAGAAAAAAAACTAATAGCCGCATGTAGCGATGAAATTACAATGATAAAAGAAAGTAAAAAAGCCTTGCCCGCTTTTTCTGAAAAGGATACAGATTACAACAATCCGAAATCTTTAAATGAAACAAACGTTGATATCAGATAAATATGATTAAAAAGTTATTTTTCTCAGTTGCGGTTTTAATAGTAATAAACAGTAATTTATTTTCACAGGGAGCACCCGCATGCCCTTCAATTTCACCAACCGCTACTCCGCCTTCTTTTTGCCGGGGTAATTGTACTAATTTAAATGCTACAGTTGTTGGCAATAACCAGACCACTTCGTATAGCGTAGGCGCTATACCTTATGCTCCTTACCCTTATTCCGGCGGAACGGGTGTTTCGGTAGGTACAGATGACGTATGGAGTCCGGTTATAAATTTACCTTTTAGCTTTTGTTATTTCGGGACAAGTTATACGCAATGTATTATAGGCTCTAATGGCCAGATTTCCTTTAATCTTGCATCAGCCAGTGCTTATGACGCATGGTCGATTACCGCTGCTATGCCCAGTACAGCCAATATGCCGGTTAATACTATTTGTGGTGTTTTCAGGGATATAGACCCCGCTTTGGGAGGCTCTGTGTACTATTATATTACCGGTGCAGCTCCTTGCAGGGCATTGGTTGTATGCTATGATAATGTTCCGCTTTTTGATA
>DATMMV010000072.1:0-14467 GCA_035569635.1 Bacteroidia bacterium
TCCTCTGTCGCACAAAAAAATACCCCGGAGCAAAAAGAAATTCTACAAAAAACTTTTTCTGACTGGAAGGGCAATAACGAACAGATTGATGATGTATTGGTAATCGGAATAAGAATATAGCTATTCCACCTCAACATAAACCTTCTCCACATTTCCATTCATTGGTGGGTTTAATTTAGTTACACGCACTTTTGTTTTAGTAACCGCAGTAAAAGTTTTTGTAATGTTTCTGTAAATCCTGTCGGCAACTTGTTCTATCAGTTTAGATCGTATAGCCATTTCCTTTTTTACAATTTCATAAACGGCGCAGTAGTCAATCGTTTGGTTTAAATCATCCGTACGGGAAGCACTGCTGAAATCTGTTTCCACATAAACATCAACAATATAATTCCCTCCTATTTTTGCCTCTTCCTCCAGGCAACCGTGATAAGCATACAGCCTTATTCCCTCTACAGCGATTTTATTCAGCATACCGCAAAGCTATTGTTTTATTATTTGAAAATTGCAAAAACGGTCAATAATTTCATTCTCCTTGTTGCTGCCCTGCCCGCGAATAATATGTAAATCTCGACGAATAATATTTTATCGGTAATGCATCCTGTTTTATATCTTAGTTTTGAAGCGGATTAAAATTAGTCTCTTTTTATTCTTACATTTGTTTACTGATATGACGGCAGCAAAAAATTCTCCTTCCGGTAATAAAAAATATATACTGATAACGTGGAGTTTGATATTTACGCCTGTAATTTTTCTTTTTTTGGTTTTTTCCCTCACCGCCTTCGGGGTTTTGGGCGAGTTGCCTGATGTAGAAGAATTACAAAATCCGAAAAACAATTTAGCTTCTATTATATACAGCAGCGATGGCCGCGTGCTTGGAAAATTCTATAAGGAAAATCGCGTTAATTGTAAATTCTCTGAGCTTAGTCCGAACTTAGTACACGCGTTGGTTGCCACCGAAGACGCCCGCTTTTACGAACACAGCGGAGTTGATTTAAAAGCTCTTTTCCGTTCGGTAAGCGGCTTAATGACAGGTAACATGAGCGCGGGCGGAGGGAGTACCATTACGCAACAGCTTGCGAAAATGCAGTTTTCGGAAAAACCCAAAAGTAAAGTTGAACGCATCCTGCAAAAATTTAAAGAGTGGATAATTTCTATTAAGCTGGAGAGACTGTATACCAAGGAAGAAATCATGACCATGTACCTCAACAAATTTGATTTTTTAAACCTGGCCGTAGGTGTAAAATCTGCCTCGCAAATTTATTTCAATACAAGTCCCGATAAACTAACCTTGCCACAGGCTGCCATGCTGGTAGGTATGGCAAAAAACCCCGCACTATATAACCCACGGAGGTTTGAAGAGCGCACGCAGCAACGCCGCAACGTGGTGCTTTCTCAAATGAAAAAATACAATTATATCACCGAAGCAAAATATGACTCACTGAAAGCGCTTCCGCTTAAACTTGATTATAAATCGGAAGACCACAACGAGGGCCTTGCCACTTACTTTCGTGAATATTTACGCGATAATTTTTTGAAAGAATGGTGCACTACGCACAAAAAAGAAAACGGGAAACCTTATGATATTTACCGCGATGGATTAAAAATTTATACCACTATTGATTCGCGCATGCAACAATATGCAGAAGAAGCCGCTACCGAGCAAATGACCTTCTTACAAAAAAAATTCATGCAGGAAAAAAAGAAAAATTTTCCTTTTGCCTGGAACGTCAGCAAAGACGAAATTAAAAATATCATGAATTCTTCTATGCATCGTAGCGACCGCTACAAAGGCTTAAAAGCTTCGGGTAAATCAGAGGAGGAAATCGTGAAAGTATTTAATACTCCTGTAAAAATGCGTGTGTTCAGCTGGTACGGCGAAATTGACACCACACTTTCTCCTTATGACTCCATTCGTTATTACAAAAGTTTTTTACAATGCGGATTTATGGCTATGGAACCACAGAGCGGTTACATAAAAGCATGGGTGGGCGGAATTAATCACGAACATTTTAAATACGACCACGTAAAAGTGGGACGCAGGCAGGTAGGCTCAACATTTAAGCCTTTTGTTTATGCATTGGCAATACAGGAAGGATATTCGCCCTGCTACCAAATTCCGAATGTGCGCACCTGTATCACTACCGAAGACGGAAAAGAATGGTGCCCTGATAACTCAGCCGGCGAAGAAAAATTTGAAGGTAAGCCTCAAACTTTAAAACTGGCTCTGGCCATGTCAATTAATTATATAAGTGCCGCGCTAATGAAAAAATTCGGCCCGCGCGCTGTAGTTAATCTTGCCCGAAGAATGGGAGTTACCGCACCGCTCGATCCCGTGCCCGCATTATGCCTTGGTGTTGCCGATATTTCGGTATACGAAATGGTGGGGGCCAATTCAACTTTTGCCAACCAGGGCACTTATGTACAGCCCATTTTTGTTACCCGCATTGAAGATAAAAACGGAAAAGTATTGGAAGAGTTTGTGCCGAACACCGATGAAGTTTTTAACGAAGAAAAAGCCTATGTAATGTGCGAACTAATGAAAGGCGTTGTTATATACGGAACCGGTTGCGAATTGCGTTACAAATACAAATTAAACAACCCCATTGCCGGCAAAACAGGCACTACCCAAAACAACAGCGACGGTTGGTTTATAGGCATGACCCCCGATTTAGTGGCCGGTTGCTGGGTCGGAGGCGAAGACCGAAGCGTTCACTTTAACACTATGGAATATGGCCAGGGAGCCCGAATGGCCCTGCCTGTATGGGGTAAGTTTTTTACCAAGGTATATGCCGATAAAACCATCAAACTCTCAAAAGGTGATTTTTACCGTCCCGCCCATATGAGCGAGATTGAGCTGGACTGCAGCAAATATGACAAAGAAAATCAGTCGATTATAAACGATATTTCGGGCGAAAAAGACCCTTTCGACCAATAGTTCTTTCTCTGAAAAATATTTGCGTATTTTAAAAATTAACGTTAATCTTGTGGGTTACAGAAATGAGAACTAAACCCTTTTTTATGAGGAACTTAGCAATAATTGCCACAGCATCCGTATTTCTTTTAGCATCCTGCGGCGGAAGCGATAAAAACGATAACCGCAGAAACGGAAATAGCGAAGCAAAAGGCGGCCGTGTTTACGGCGGATGTGTGCGCATAGCAGAATCTGAATCTTATCAGAGTTTATATCCAATCTCAATCGTAGATGCTACGTCAAGTTTGCTGGCTACGCAAATTAACGAAGGACTTGTAAAATTTAATACGGCAACTTTAAAAATTGAACCCGCCATTGCTGAAAGCTGGAAAATGGATGCAAGCGGAACAAAATATACTTTTCAGATACGTAAAGGGGTTTATTTTCAGGACGACGAATGTTTTTCGGGAGGAAAAGGCCGCGAAGTAAAAGCGTCTGATTTTAAATACTCTTTTGATTTACTCTGTACTAAAAATGCCGACAACTTGAATTTCGGAAGCACATTTAAGGACCGTGTACTCGGTGCAAATAATTTTTATAACGGCAAAGGTTCTTTAGACGGTATAAAAGTTCTTGATGATTATACTCTTGAAATTACCTTAGAACACCCAAGCCCCGTATTCATTCAGATTTTAGCGGAACCGACCTGTGTAGTTGTTGCAAAAGAAGCGGTTGACCGTTACGGAAAAAATATTAAAACCGGAGCGGGCCCTTTTATCTATGATGTGGTTCACTCTTCTAAAGAAAAAATTGTTTTAAAAAGAAATGATAATTACTACGGTTCTGATTCTTTAGGAAACAGGCTTCCTTTCCTTGATTCTGTTTTGGTTTTGTTTATTCCTACCAAAGAACAGGAGCTCACTTTGTTTAAAGAGGGGAAATTGGATATGATTACTTCGCTCCCTTCTCAGTCCATAAAAGAAATGGTTGAAACGCAGATTAAAGATTTTCAAAGCAAACCGCCAAAATATTTATTGGATAACAGCGCGGAGATGATTTCTCAATACTATACGTTCAACGTAAGCCGCCCTCCGTTCGATAACCCGGATGTACGTAAAGCTTTTAACCTGGCTATTAATCGCAAAAAAATTGTAGAAGAAATATTAAATAACCAGGCTTTCGGCCCGGGTATTAACGGCATCACTCCCCCAACTTTCCTTCGTGAGGGATATGACATTTCTAAAATTCAGGGTTACGATTATAATCCGGAAATAGCCAAAAAATTATTGGCTAAAGCGGGCTATCCTAATGGCCGGGCTTTCCCTCCCGTTAAAATTATCCTGAACAGCGGCGGAGCAAAACACAGTAACATTGTGGTTGAAGTACAAAAACAACTTTTAGAAAATCTGAATGTAAATGTTGATTTTGATGTAGTGCCTATGTCGCAAAAATTAGAGCAATCGCAAATGGGCCAAATGGATATTGTGCGCGATGCCTGGATTGCGGATTACCCGAGCCCCGAATCATTCTTAAGTATTTTTTACGGCGCTAACGTCCCTACGGATCCCGCTCAAAAATCATATCCTAATACGGCACGTTACAAAAATCCGACTTTTGATAAATATTTTGTGATGGGTCGCGATGCTATCAGCAAAGACAGCAGTATGGTTTACTTTATGAAAGCTGAACAGATTTTAATGAACGACGCGCCGATTATAGTATTGTGGTACGATGGAAATTACCGCCTTACGCAGTTTGGTATTCGTAATGCTTTCAACAACGCTATGCGCTACCGTAATTTTGCAGATGTTTACATAAATAAAGATGTAAGCATTGGCAAGGGTGTTGCTGCCGAGAAAAAAGATTCTGTTGCAAAATAAAATTTTTACATTTTAATTAAAGCCTCTTGTACCGGCAGGAGGCTTTTTTTATGAGCTTACCCGATTATTATAAACTGCTGGAGGTGCCTGTTACGGCAACCAATGCCGAAATAAAAGCGGCTTACCGCAGGCTTGCCAAGCTTTTTCACCCCGATAAAAACACGGGGTACTTAGCTGAAGAAAAATTTAAACAAATTAAAGAGGCATACGAAACACTTATCAATCCGTTAAGGCGTTCCAGGTATGACGCCAAAAGAAACCGGGCAACCACATTTACATCGACAGCTTCTTTTCAACAAAAAAAACAGCAAAGAAAAAATTACAACTTCACCGAGGAAGAAGCAAAACGCAGACAATACTATCAACAACATTATAAAAAAACAAATACAGCAAATAAATCCACAGCACCCAAATCAACCACAAGGCAAACGGAATTAAAATATATTTTAATAAGTGTGCCTGTTGCTGTTGCGTTATTGTTGCTGATAATCCGCATTTACGAAAAACCTGCTTTAAAAACAGATACAAAAATTACAAGCGACAGCCTTACCTATAAAAAGTCGGATATAAATACGCCGGAATCTCCTTATAAAGGAGTTTTTGGAAAAAATATTTCCGACAACACTTCTTTGTACGTATTGAAATTGATAAACCGTAGCGGGTATGACGCGCTTGTGTTTTTAGAGAACGATAGTCATAAAATTATACGGCACCATTTTATTGCCAATAATTTTCAATTGTTAGCGGAAAATCTGCCTCCTGCTTCCTACCATTTATATTATTGGCTGGGCAAACAGTTCAGTTATAAAAATTTCCTGTTTGATACCATTATGGGTAATTTTAATAAAAGTGTAAGTATTGATTCGGCCGAAAACGAAATTTGCGTTTTATCAGCTCAAAAAGATACATTCAGTTTTTCTATGACAAATAAAAGCAACCCGGATACCGTTTTACTTAAAAAGATTTTCTCTTACGGAAAATAATCAGGGCTTGATGCAGAATATTTTATTGTGGTAAAAACCCACCAGATAATTGCTCTGGCCCTTTATAAGATCATACGAAGCAGGCAAAGCACTCAATTTAATTTCATTATCAATCGGAATTAATGTACGGGCATCAATAAGTATCAATGTACCGCTTGTTTTTCCGAGTGTGGCGTACACTTTTTTATCCCCGAACCATAAAGCCTCTGCCTTGCTGTCGTATTCTTGCCTGGTTTTTATTTCCGAAATTTTCTTTGAGAAGAAATCAAAAAGGTGCATTTCTTCGGTATTGTTTAATACAATATAAGGCGCCCCCCCCTCCTGCAAAGTATCAAAGAAATAATTCTCAGCATCCATATCCGCTTTTAACAATGAAATTTCCATTTTATCAGCCAAAGAAAGTTTGCGAAGGGTTTTTGTTTTTATATCGACAAAACACAAATAGGTTTTTGATAAATCTTTACCGGCATCCAGGTAAACAGGATAATTTCCTGAAGCAAGCTTATTAATTACTTTAAATCTTTCCTCTCCTTTACGGTTTGTAACGTAAACATTTCCTGAAGTATCACTTAAAATAAAATAATCCTTTTGTTGCAGGAGTAAATGTTCAACCGGCCTTGCAAGCGGGACTTTTATATTTACCGGCACAAATCCTTCCACCGTTTTGCAATCCATATTAAGACATGTTACTGTTTTATTTTTCAGCGGAATCCACAACCGGTAATTTTTTGAATTATCGTAATCAAAAACAGTAATTCCGCCGGCTGCACCTGCTTTTATTTTTATCGGAAAATCCTGTACATAATTCCCGTTGCGGTCAATTAAATGAATGTAATTTTCGCTCGCAAAAAGTATTTGCAGTTTACCGTTGGCAAAATAATCTGTCTGCACAGGCTCGCCGAGAATTTTTTCTTTTATATTTTTCTTCCATAAAATTTTCCCGGTATTGCTGAGCAGGTACAGATTGTTATTTTTGTCCTGACAAACAAGTTCTGTTTCGCCTGTTTTATGATTTATAACCGGAACAGGCAAGCGGTATAAATCGGTATCTGCCAACGTTTCCCACAAAGTGTTTTGGTACATTTTATTTTTAGGATTAAAACCCGCGTGCGCTTTATAAAAAATGCTTCCTTTTATTTTTTGCAGGGAAAAAGCAATTGCGTCGAATTTTTCGAAGAGGTCCGGCGACTCTTCCAGTTTTTTATTTAAAGTTGCGGATAAATTACTTTTTATGTTTTCCCTGTTTTTAAAGATATCGCTGTAGCATAAATAATTCAAATCACTATTAAAATTATGCTCCAGAAAATTGATAGTGCGTTCGTTGCCCGATAAATTCAATTTTTCGGTTACAGATTTCCGGTATTCGCTCATTCCTTTTACAGAATTGCAAAAAACCGCGCTTTCATTAAATACGGAGACATAAGTAAATCTTTCGTTAAAAAACCCGGCGCATAAAAGCGAAAATATTGTTTTATCAGTAAACAGAAACAGATTGGCTGAGTCGGTATTTACCAATATACTACCGGCAGTTGATTTAAAAAATGATACGACTTTTGATTCGTCTGATATCTGTATAATTCCGTACTCGTAAGTTGTATCGCCTGTTGAAGCTTTTAACCGGGCGGCATAATTCCCGAAGAAAGAATTTATTTCCGTCTGCGCATCGGCCGATAAGCTGTCTGAATATTTTTTTAAATCATTCTTTCGTGACCCGTTGTTGCCGTTGTAATTGTCGTGGCAAAAAGTACCGTAATTGCTGATGTTTATACTTTCAAAAGAAAAAGTGTTGTAAGGCAAGTGTTCGTACATACTGCCGAAATTATCCGCATCCTGGTTTTGTACAACTCTTGTAATTTTTACTGAATCAACCGGAAGAAATCCCTGGATATTGATGTCCGAAGGTTGTATGCCAACATCGGCCATAATCCATTTCTCCGAATTATCCGAAAAAAAACTTTCTGCACTTATCGTTGAGAAAAAATCATTCCACGCCTGCTTGTAAAATTTTGGCAGGTGAATAAAAACACCCAACCCTTTATCTTTTGCCGAGGTTTTATATGTTTCAGTAAAACTTTTATTTTGCGAAAGTGTTTGCCTGTTATTCTTCCCGGAGATACTTTCAATAACTCGTTTATTGCAAGAGGCGACTACAAGTCCCGCTTCTGCGAAAATATAAAAATCGGTTTTTGTGCCGTTATTTAAAACACATTGGTAAAACCCGCCGCTTATTTTTTTTGCTGAAAAGTTTTTTTCAAAAAACGCAAGTGCTTTTTCCGATTCATTTATATCCGAAAGATTAAAGGCATAAACAGCATCTCCCTTTTTTTCATTTCCGTAAAGCGCTATGTAAAAAGGCTCTTTGCCTAAATATTCTTTTGTTTCCTCATCGTCCGTAAGCGAATCAAGTAAGGTTAGCACTTCTTTAAATCTATTTACATCGCTTATTTTTAAAAACTCCTCCCACATCAAATTTCCCTGTGTAAGTTGTTCGGTAAAAATTCCGGGCTCTTTTATTTCTGCCAGCACTGTACAAGAATCGGATAAAACATCAAAAGGTTTAAGAGTAGGTTTTTTCAGGTTCTCTAAATAAAAATAACCCCACGTGCCGCAAATTAACGCGGCAGCAATAAGCGCTATAAAACCGATTTTCCTTATCAATTACTTAGTAAAGATATCCTAAGTAAAAGCCGCTTTTTACAGTGTGGCAAGAGGTTATCAATAAGGAAATGTGAAAATCTATTCAAACAACGAAAGCTGCGGTGGCAATAGGGTAAAAGTCATACGATGATGCTCACAGGGCCCGTGCAGTTCAATACCCTTACGGTGCAGTTTGGTAGGGTATCCTTTGTTTTTATCCCATGCGTAATGCGGGAATTTTTCGTGTAAAGACAACATTAATTCATCGCGGTGGGTTTTTGCCAAAAGTGATGCGGCCGCTATGCTCATGTAGATTTCATCGCCCTTTATTACACAGAGGTGCGGAATATCTTTGTGTTTCTTAAACCGGTTGCCATCGATTAGTAAAAATTCGGGTTTTATTTTTAGTTGCTCAACTGCTCGTTGCATTCCAACAATAGAAGCGTTTAAAATATTTATTTCGTCTATCTCGGTATGACTTACTGCTACAACAGCCCATGCCATCGCATCTTTTTTAATGGTTTCCGCTAATTCAAAACGCAATTTTTCGGGGATTTGCTTGGAATCATTTATGAATTTATTTTTATAACCCTTCGGTAAAATAACAGCTGCTGCCACTACAGGGCCCGCTAAACAACCCCTGCCCGCTTCGTCGCAGCCTGCCTCTAATTGTTTGGGTTTATAAAACGCTTTCAGCATCAAACTTTTGTTATTCTACCCCCTTTCGGGGGAGGAAAAACCAATTTTAACAGAGCTAAAATACAAGGTTTTTGCCGTTTATCACAAACAGTTTATTCACATTAAAATACCTTACGTACCTTTGCACTCGTTATGAATAAATACCTATATACTTTTTTATCAGTCTGCTTATTTTCGGTTTCTGTTTTTGCACAATTTCCCGGTGGTGGCGGAGGTGGTAATACCAAAGGCATGAACCTTACCAATATGAACTTTGCCCGTTTATACGGAAAAGTTATAGATGCCAAAACCAAGGAACCTGTTGAGTTTGCCGCCGTGGCTTTACTTTGGTTTGATAAAGATTCGGTAATCGCGGGAGGCTTAGCGAAATCTAACGGAGATTTTGCTTTGGAGAATTTACCTTTTGGCGGCTATCGTTTACGTATTAGTTTTTTGGGATATAAAAATTACGAACAACGCATTTTTGTAAACATGCAGAATGTTGACAAAGACCTCGGCAATATTATGCTTGAGACAGATGCCGCCGTATTGCAGGAAGTTACCAAGGTGGAAGAAAAAAGTATCATGACAATGAGCATTGACCGTAAAGTGTACAATGTAGACAAAGACATGAGCGCAAAAGGCGGAACAGGACTGGATGCTGTAAAAAATATTCCGAGTGTTTCGGTTGATGCCGACGGGAATGTTTCGTTGCGTAATAATGGTGTGATGATTTATGTTGACGGCAGGCCAACTACTTTAACTCTTCAACAAATTCCGAGCGACCAGATTGACCGTATAGAGATTATCACAAATCCTTCCGTAAAATACGATGCATCAGCAACCGGTGGTATTTTAAATGTGATCATGAAAAAAAACACCAAACCCGGTTACAACGGCATGGCTATGGGGGGCGTTGGTATTAACGACAGGTATAACGGGATGTTTAATTTAAACGTAAAAGAAAATCCGTTTAACTTTTTCATCATGTATAACTACAATACTTCAACCAATTTTAATGACGGGTTTACCAATAAAACAAATTTATTTAACGGAAATACTACCGGCACTTTTAACCAAACCAATTTAGCACGCTCTCAAAATACTTTTCAATTCGGACGCATTGGTTTTGATTACAACATTAATAACCGTAATAGTATTACTGTATCGGGTAATTATGTACAGGGGGAGTTTAAAACAGTGGATAACCAGAATTCGAATAACAAAGATGCCAACGGAAATACTTTACTCACCGGACATCGCTTAAATGACTCCAAGAATTCATTTAAAAATTTTACAGGGCAAATTCAATATCGCAAAACATTCCCAACAGCAGGAAAGGAACTTACTTCTGACTTCAACTTTAATCACAGCTTTGGAAACAGCGGGTATTTAAATACTTCAGAAAATTATTTATTCGGAAGCAGTACTTTAAACGACAGCCTTTCTAACTATTATTTGAATACCGGAAATTCTAATTCAAACATGTTTAATTACCAGCTTGATTTCATCAATCCCATAAATGATTATACAAAGTTTGAAACGGGTGTTAAAAGTAATTACAGTCACAGCATTAACGACCAGAACACCTTCTTTAAAACATTTGCCGACCTTGCTTATGCGCAAGACAGTTCTTTAACCAATCACTA
The DNA here is from genome assembly GCA_035569635.1 of Bacteroidia bacterium. GTDB lineage: Bacteria > Bacteroidota > Bacteroidia > B-17B0 > Aurantibacillaceae > PALSA-968. The sequence goes on from DATMMV010000072.1 coordinate 10,739, forward strand.
TAGCATTGATAACTTAGTTGCAGCGGCTTATGTAAATTACAGCAGTAAAATCTGGGGAATAGGTTATCAGGGTGGTTTACGTTTTGAAAGCTCCTATTATAAAGGAACTTTAACAAATAAAGGGCAGTCTTTTTCATACCAGTATCCTACGGGCATTGATAATTTAATGAACGCTTTATTTCCGGCAGTTTATTTTTCTAAAAAACTACCCCATAACCAGGAATTGCAACTGAATTTTTCGCGTAAAATAAATCGCCCGAACTTTTTTCAGTTAATGCCTTTTGTGATGGCCAGCGACCAGTATAACATACGCATCGGAAACCCGAAACTTACACCCGAGTTTTACAACCTTGCCGAATTAAATTATAATATTACCTGGGGCAAATTAAATTACCTTACTTCTGTTTACGGCCGCTATACCGAGTCGCCCATTACAAATGTAAGTTATCCGAAAGAACCCGGCAGCCAGATTTTAGTTAACACTTTTCAAAACGGAAATAACAGTTTTACCTATGGATGGGAACATACATTAAAAGCTACCGTATTTAAAAATTTAGACATTACCGCAAACTTTAACGGCTTTTATACAAATATCAGTTGGAATTCTACACCAACCGTTACAACCAGTAATTCAGGATACAGTTACACCTCTAAGTTAATGTTGTTATATAAATTTCCTAAGAACATAAGTTTACAATTAAACGGAAATTACGAAGCTCCGAAAATTATTCCTCAAGGAACCACGCGACCGCAATATTATATGGATGCCACACTTAGCTATAATTGGAAATACAAATGGATGTTTAATTTATTGCTGAGCGATTGTTTTAACAGCAAACGTATGGGTACAAACTACGTCACGCCTTACTATACACAGGAAATGAGCCGCCGTCGCGAGAGCCGGTATATACGCCTTTCGGTTACCTACCTGTTTGGTAAAATGGATGTAAGTATCTTCAAGAAAGCCAAACAGCAAAAGGGCGACAGCAGCCAGATGGATGGCATGGGTGGAGGGTTTTAATTAATTCTTTTATCATTCCTTTATTTTATTATAATTAAGGCATTCATGCAATTATCAAGCGTACAGGCTTAGTTTTGTTAAAATTTCCGGGTTCGGAAATTTTAATTATCTTTAATTTCAAATTATAACCCACAAATTAAAGCTTATGAAAAAAATTATCTACTTATTAAGCGCGGCCGCTTTGTTTACCGTTACAATGCAGGCGCAGAACGCAATTCCAAACGGGAATTTTGAATCATGGACCACAGGTACTTTTGATACACCTGTAGGCTATTGGAACTCTAATCCAAGTACCTTTTTTAAATGCAATAGCGCTTTTAATTGTATAAAAACCACCGATTCGCAACATGGTGTTTACGCCATTCAATTAACTACCAATGTGGGTACAGATACCTGTATGGGTTATGTGGTTAATTCACCAAACCCAAACGGAAATAACCCCTGCTTATGGCCCGGAGGTAGTGCTTACAATCAAATACCTACGGGTATTCAGGGATTTTATAAATCCAATGAACAGGTCGGTGATTCGGGTGGAATTTTAGTAGGCTTTAAAAACGGAGGTACTTGTCTTGGTTTGTATATGCATAAATTCGGCGGTGTACATAATACGTATACTGCTTTTAACTTTACGTTTAATCCTCCAATATCCGGAACACCGGATACCGTTGTTTTTGCGGCTGTATCAAGCGATGTTTTTAATAAAGTGCAAAAAAACGGAAGCATGTTGCAGTTGGATAATATTTCTTTTGTCGGCGCAAGTCAACCGGCTACTTTTAACGGTGATTTTGAAAACTGGCAAAGCCAAACAGCAAACAAACCTAATAATTGGTACTTACAAACCAACGACCAGGGAAGTGGAATTTTGCAAACCACCGATAAAAAAGCCGGTACTTATGCAATGGAGATGAAAACATTTTTAGGCAGCAGAGGTAACAATAACACTCCCGCTGCAAGCGGAGCAGGGGTTAGTACCGGATATTATCCCAATCATTGCGGCGGAAGTTGCCCGCAAAGAGGAGGGCATCCTTTCACAAATCAAATTGATACGCTTATGTTTTATTACAAATATGCGCCTTCGGGGAATGATACTGCCCAAGTAGGTCTGAATTTTAAAAAGAACGGTGTCAATGTGTGGGGTACAGGTATGTGGTATAACACTCCTCAATCCACTTATCAATTCGCTAAAATTCCTTTTAATACCGGTACGCCTATTGATTCCGTTATCGTTTCTTTTCAGTCTTCTTCATGGAGAGACAGTTCGCTTACCTTTATAGGTTCTGATTTTAAAGTAGACGAAGCGCATTTTGCATCTCAACCATTAAATACCGGTATCAAAACTTTTGACGCTTCCATCGGAATTAAAGTATTCCCGAACCCTTCTGCCGACGGAAACTTTGTAGTAAGTAATATACAAACCTATGATTTGGTACGTGTATATAATGTATTCGGACAAGAAGTAAATGCAGGCATTACTAAAGAAAACGATTATGCCAAAGTGCAGATAAACACAGCGGGTGTTTATTTTATTTATGTAAACGCACAAGGAAAAATTACTAATCAAAAAGTAATTGTAACTAAGGACTAAATGAATTAGTATAAAATTGAAAGAGCGGGTAATTCCCGCTCTTTTACTTAAGACAAAGCCTGCAAGATATCTTCAAGGATATCGTCCTTGTTTTCCAGTCCGACAGAGATGCGAATTAATCCCGGAGTAATTCCCACTTTCAATCTTTCTTCTTCGCTCAACTTACAATGCGTGGAAGATGCGGGATGGGTTGCGATAGAACGTGAGTCGCCGAGGTTAGGTGAAATTTTTATCATTTTTAATTTATTCATGAATTTACTCCCTGCTTCATAACCACCTTTTAAAGAAAAAGTAACAATGCCTCCACCCTCATTCATTTGCTTTTTTGCAATGGCATAATGGGGATGCGATTTTAAAAAAGGGTAACGGACAAAATCCAAATTTTTATTTTCTTCCAAATTTTCAGCAACATATAAAGCGTTTTCACAATGCCTTTCTACACGCAACGAAAGTGTTTCCAAACTTTTAGAAAGCACCCAGGCGTTAAACGGTGACATAGAAGGCCCGCTAACGCGCGAGAATAAATAAATTTCTTTTATCAAATCCTTTTTTCCGACTACACAGCCACCAAGTACGCGGCCTTGCCCGTCCATATATTTTGTGGCGGAATGAATTACTAAATGGGCACCGTATTCTATGGGTCGTTGTAAGACAGGTGTTGCAAAACAATTATCCACAAGTAAAAGTAAATTATGTTTTTTAGCCAGCTTGCCCGCCCATTCCAAATCGATTATTTCAATAGCCGGATTTGTGGGAGTTTCTAAAAAAAGAATTTTTGTTTTCGGGGTAATTAATTTCTCCGCTTCTTCAGGTTTGTTGGCATCAAAATAAGAATAAGAAATTCCCCACTTAGGAAAATACTTATGTAAAATAGTATGCGTTGCGCCGAAAACAGAAGCACAACTTATCACATGATCGCCCGAACTTAAAAAAGTCATTAAAGAAGCAAATACCGAGGCCATTCCGGATGCTGTGGCAAAACCCGCCTCAGCACCTTCCAACATACAAACTTTATCAATAAACTCGTTGGTATTGGGGTTTGAGTAACGCGAATAAATATAGGCATCATCCGTTTCATCAAACGCCGCTTTTAAATCTTCCGCACTGTCGAAGACAAAACTAC
>DATMMV010000073.1:0-13520 GCA_035569635.1 Bacteroidia bacterium
AAACCAAAACCAATAATAAAAATACAACAGTCAGTTCTCGCGGATTTACCATCGAAGAAACTTCGCGGTATGCGGGCAGTCGTAACGACCCTGCCCGTATGGCTGCAAATTTTGCAGGGGTAAGCGGCGCTAATGATTCGCGGAATGATATTATTATTCGGGGTAATTCTCCACTGGGAGTTTTATGGCGCTTAAACGGAATGGATATTCCCAATCCCAATCACTTCGGCTCAATGGGTTCAACCGGCGGTCCTGTAAGTATTTTAAATAATAATACGTTAGATAATTCCGATTTTCTTACTTCCGCTTTTCCGGCCGATTACGGAAATGCCATTGCCGGCGTGTTCGATTTAAAAATGCGCGCGGGTAATAATGAAAAGCATGAATTCCTGGCGCAAATGGGTTTTAATGGTTTTGAGTTGGCTGCCGAAGGGCCTTTTTCGAAAAAGAAAAGCGCTTCTTTTTTAGTGGATTATCGTTACTCAACTTTAGGGATTTTTAAAGCACTCGGAATTAGTTTCGGTGCAGGAGCTGCAGTTCCCCAATACCAGGATTTAACCGTAAATATTACCGTGCCAACGGCAAAAGCAGGAAAGTTTACTTTTTACGGTATCGGCGGCTTGAGTTATGTTGCATTGTTGGATAAAGATCGTGATAAAAAAGCGGATATTTTTGGTTACAAAGGAATTGATACTTATTTCCGTTCGAATGTCGGAGTAGCCGGGATAAATCATACTTATATTTTAAATTCCAGTTCCTATTTGCGGACGAATGTTGGTGTGTCCGGTCAATACAATGGAATTATAGCCGATAATGTTTTGTTCGACAGCACCGGTGTTCCTACGGGTAAAACCAGTCCGAATTACCACAGCACAACTTCAACAGTAAAGTACTCGGTTAATTTTGTTTATAATAAAAAATTCAGTGCAAGAAATTTTATTACTACCGGTGTTTATCTCGACGATTTTCAGACTATGTTAGCCGATAGCACCAAAAACGACAGAGATAGTTTGGGGTATCATGTGTTGCGCAGCTTCAGCGGCAACGCTTTATTGGCACAGGCATTTATAAACTGGCAACATAAATTTACTGATAAGTTAACCCTTAACACAGGTTTCAGGTACATTCATTTTTTATTGAATAATACGTATAATCCGGAGCCGCGTGCCGGTTTACGTTGGAGCTTTACCGGAAAACAGTCATTTAGTTTGGGTGCCGGTTTGCACAGCCAGGTGCAGCCTATGTATATTTATTTTTCATCAGCCTATAACCCTTTAACTCAACAAAGCGAAAAAACAAATTTGAATCTGGGATTAACAAAAAGCGCACACGGTGTAATTGCTTATGATGCTAATATCGGCAAAAGCACTCGCATAAAAGTAGAGGCTTATTACCAATACTTGTATAATGTACCTGTAAAAATTTCTCAGCCTTCCTTTTCTGTTTTAAATCTTGGAGCGAACTTTGAAAGCCCGAATGTGGATAGTTTGGTAAACAAAGGTACAGGAGAAAATTACGGGTTGGAATTTACATTAGAGAAATTTTATTCGAAGGGGTATTATTATTTGTTTACAACTTCCTTGTTTCAATCGTATTACTATGGTTCCGATAATATAAAACGCAATTCAGCCTTTAACGGAAATTATGTGTTTAATTTATTGGGCGGTAAGGAATTTAAAATTAACAGCAGGCATACAGTCGCTCTTGATGTTAAACTTACTTATGCAGGAGGAAAGCATTATACGCCGGTTAATTTAGTGGCTTCGCAATATGCCGGCTCTGAAGTGCGTGATAATACCCATGCGTACGAAAACCAATACCCGGCTTATTTCAGATTGGATGTTAAACCTTCTTATCGTTATAATATGAAAAAGGTTACTATGGAGCTTAATTGTGATTTTCAGAATGTGACTCAACATGACAATATTTTTCAGCAGGTATATGACCCCACGCAAAAGAAAATCGTTACTGATTATCAGTTAAAATTCTTTTTTATACCTCAGTTCAGGCTGTTATTTTAAGTTGACCATAAACCACTACTATTTACTACCTTTGTATAACATGAAAAAAATATTTTTGATAAGTTTTTTATTTTTTCTGATAGGCGAGATTCCCGCACAGGATAAATCAAACAAAAAAGCGCGGGTAGACGAAACGCCGAAGAGTATCAGCGAAACTATTTCTGTAGATGAGTTTCAGAAAAAACTTGCAGAAAAGGATATACAGATCATTGATGTGCGCACTCCTGAAGAATATAATGAAGGATATTTAAAGGGCGCGTTAAATATTAATTACAAAGCGAATGATTTTGCTTCTGAAATTGCAAAGCTTGATAAAAGTAAGCCAACATTAATTTATTGTTTAGGCGGCGGAAGAAGTGCAGGTGCCGCTGAACAAATGAAAAAAACAGGTTTTACCACCATTTACAATATGCAAGGCGGCATGATTAAATGGAATGCTGCCAACAAACCGGTTGAATATCCCTCCAGCGCGCTCGACAAAGAAAAACCCGGAATGACTCTGGCAGAGTACAATAAAATAGTGACTGGAGAAAAAGATAAATACATTTTAGTTGACTTTACTGCCAAGTGGTGCGGCCCTTGTCAAAAAATGATGCCCATGCTGCATAAAATTTCGGAAGAGAAAAAGCCTAAACTTACCCTTATAAAAATTGATGCCGACGAAAACAAAAGCCTCTTAAAAGAAAAAGGAATTACAGGAATACCCGTATTGGAATTGTACTTTAACGGAAAATTGGTGTGGAAACGTGTAGGTTACATTGGCGAAGAAGAATTTTTGAGCGAGACGGGATTGTAATTGATGAGAAATTCAGAATTTATAATTCTGAAAAAATTACCTAAATAGATTTTATTTTTTTATTTTTTCCCCTCCAGGCATTTATACCTACGGTAACATACAAGCCTCCCATATTTATATAAGGTAAACCCTGGCTTATAGGATATAAAGGCAGGGCAAGCAGTTTTGTTTTTTGCTGATTCGAATTATCATACCAAACAGCAGGCAGCGGACTAAAATTATATCCTGCTTTAATATAAAGAGAAGTAAAAAAACCTTGCCTTCCTTTGCCAATAATTCTGTCGAGCATTAAGCCTGTATTTATCATCCAGTTTTGATTTATCCGGGCCACTACCCAATAGGAAGTAGTTTGCCCGTTATTTAAAACTGTTTTTGACGTGGGAAACATCTCGGCAAATTCGGTTCCGCAAACAAGAAACAAAGTTGTTTTCTTTTTCCTTCCTAAAACAGGGTAATTTGCTGATAAATTCCACCTGAACATTGCATTTGAAACATTTATAGGATAAACAATACTACTCATTCCCGGAGGATGAACTGTATAATAACCATTTTTTTCGCCAATTCCGGGCAGGCCGTTCAGTGCCATATCAACGCTTCCGAAAAATTTGCGCCTGTCGCCAATACTAATCAACACTCCGAATGAAAATGCATTGTCTTTTGGCAATCCGAGCATATAAGGATCGTTCCGTAAACCTGCAAGATTCATTATGTGTTCCGAAAAAGTAAAGCCTACAAAACCTTTGATATAATTGTATTCGCTGTATAAAGTAGAGGCAAATTTAACGAGTGTGGTATCGTTAGCTTCGGTTATTTTATAAGTTATTGGTTCTATATTACGAAAGAACATAGAGTAGTAAGTAAAACGCGGAGTTGCAAGTTCTTTGGTACGTATTAATTTTCCTTTCCGGTAAATTTCTTTTTTTACAAGCCTTCCGTTCTCATTAAAATATCTCCATTTTCCTTTTTTAAATCCATCACGATAATTTCCGTAAAACTGTAATTTGTAACCGGGGTAAAAAGCCTGAAAAACACCTGTTAAATGATTAAGCTTATTATATTGAGAAGTACTTACAGGAGACCCGTCAATCCTGTATTTTGTTACAAGACTCCGATTAAAAAACGGAGTATAAATAGTCAGGGCATAGCGCGAAGTGTCCTTTTCGTAAAGCACATAAAAAGGTTTACCAAAAAAATAAGGAAGTTTGTTGCAAGTATCAAGAAGTTTTTCGATAGAGGTTGAATCATTGTAGTGTTGAGATAAAACAGGAATTGTTGCAGAGTAATTTGTGAAAAGGCTCATATCCATAATAAGAACCTTTTTCTTTATTTGTTGGGGAAATAAAAAATGGCTGAGGAAAAAGAAAGCTATGAATAAATAACCAACCCTCACGGAGAATAATTTATTTAAAGATAAAATAGTTCTGGACTTTGCAGTTAACTTGTTTTCTTTCTTAAGAAACATTAACAAACTCTTCGATTTGGTAATTATGCACAACTTTGTACAACGTATCTCTCTCAATGGGAATTCTTCCAACTTGTTTAATCAGTTCAACTAATTGCTGTGTGCTGAGCGCGGGATTTTTGTCTTCAGCGCCGGCCATGCTGTAAATTTTGGTGGTATCGTCAATGGTGCCGTCTAAATCATCAGCGCCAAAATTAAGCGCTAACTGCGCAGTGCTGCGGCCAATCATGGCCCAGTAAGCTTTTATGTGGTCAAAATTATCTAAGTAAATTCTGCTGATGGCGTAATTACGTAAATCTTCAATAACGCTTACCTCGGGCACGTGACTCATTTGATTTTCTTTATTGCGGAACTTGAGCGGAATAAATGTATTGAAGCCTCCGGTTTTATCCTGTAAAGTTCTCAACCTTTCCATGTGGTCAACACGGTGCCGGTATTTTTCTACATGTCCGTATAAAATGGTGGCGTTGCTTTTCATTCCCATTTTGTGCCATACTTCGTGTATGCCCAACCATTCATCTGCACTACATTTGCCTCCTGCAATTTCATCGCGTATTTCGGGGTGAAAAATTTCTGCTCCGCCACCGGGCATAGAATCTAAACCCGCTTCGCGCATTAATTTCATTCCTTCTTCATAACTCACTTTTGCTTTCTTAAAAATATAATGGTATTCAACCGGAGTAAGGGCCTTAATGTGTAAATCCGGGCGATGTTCTTTTATTTTACGGAACAAATCCGTGTAAAAATTTAAATCTTGTTTCGGTATAACTCCACCTGTAATGTGTACTTCGGTAACAGGTTTATCATCCCACTTTTTAATTTTATCTAAAATCTGCTCCACCGAAAGCTCCCAGCCTTCTTCTTTTTGTTTTATTAAACGCGAGTAGGAGCAGAAAGAACAAGTATAAACGCAAATGTTAGTCGGCTCAACATGAAAGTTGCGGTTAAAGAAAACGTTGTTGCCCGATTTTTTTTCTTTTACATAATTAGCAAGAGCGCCTATAAAACCAAGTTCTCCTTTTTCAAAAAGCAATACGCCTTCGTCAAACGTAATGCGCTTACCGGTAAAAATTTTTTGTGCAATAGCTTTTAAACCGGGATCTGTTTTTGAATTGTTTATATAGTGTTGTATGGAGGCTGATTTCATCCTTACAAAGATAAGGATTTCCCTTCGAGTATGGTCAACAGCCGGAACCATAGAGAAACAGCCGAGGAAGCACGGAGAACACAGAGGGCAGTCGGAGCTGCAAAGACAGGAAGGCGCAAGGTTTTTTTGAACAGCCAGCATTCTGGGGAGATACAAAGAACAGCCGGAACCACAGAGGAAACAGCCGGGGAGGCACGGAGGACACGGAGAGGAGCCGGTTGACACGCAGAGACGCAAAGAGCGCAAAGAACAGTCATGGAATGCGGATGACGAGAATTTGTTATGATTGAATATGATTAGCAGCCGATTTCGTTTGTTTTTGTCATGCGGACTACACTTTACAAATAACTCCGTGTTCCCTCTGTATTTTCTCTGTTCCTATGCGGTTTCGGCTGTTTAAACCTTTTACGTAAATTTACATCAAACTTGCGTTATTAACGAGCAAACCCCCGATACCGAACTTGTCGCCTTATTTAAGGAAAACGCAGCCCAACGCGACCGCGTGTTTGAAGCTATTGTAAAAAAACACCAAAAAAGGCTTTATTGGCATGTTCGTAAAATTGTAATTGACCACGATGATGCCGACGATGTTTTGCAGAATACTTTTATTAAAGCGTGGAAAGCCCTTGAGAATTTTAAGGAAGAATCGCAACTGTATACCTGGCTTTACCGCATTGCTACCAATGAAGCTTTAGGTTTTTTAAGGCAGAAACAAAGGATGAACACAACCTCCATTCACCCTATTGAATATCAGTTAAGTAAGTCGCTTGAGGGAGATGTATATTTTAAAGGAAACGAGATAGAATTAAAGCTGCAACAAGCTATATTGACTCTGCCCGAGAAGCAAAGGATAGTGTTTAATATGCGCTATTTTGACGAAATGCCATACGAGGAAATGTCGGGCGTACTGGAAACTTCGGTTGGGGCACTTAAAGCATCTTTTCATCATGCCGCCAAAAAAGTAGAAGGTTTTTTAAAAGGAAATTTAAACCCGGAAGCGTAAATGGCATCTAACATTCAGTAAATGAGCAAAGAGGACATAAATAAAGATGAGAACGGATTTTTTGGCGACGAAAAAAACAAGGATGCTTTCGGCACACCTGAGAATTATTTTGAATCGTTCAGCTCAAAGCTTTTTTCTAAAATAAAAGCGAATGAAGAATTGAAGGATTACCCTTTGTTAGCGGCTATAGAAAAAAATAACCCTTTTGCATTGCCTGCCGGATATTTTGAACTGAGAGAAGAATTGTTGCAGTACACTTTGCTGCGAGATTTGAGGCAGAATAATTTCACGCTGCCGGCAAACTATTTTGAAAAATTACCTGAGGCAGTTTTTAATAAAATAGAAATAGGTAAGGAGATTAATGTATATGAAATGTTAGCTTCTGTAAATAGAGAAAATGTATTTACACTTCCCGAAAAATATTTTGAAGAATTTGCGGGTGGAATTAAGAAAGTTGTAAATCCTGCTAAAGTAGTTCCGTTATACAGTCGTATATTAAAGAGCTACAAATTTGCCGCTGCCGCCGCCGTTTTGCTGATAGTAACAATCAGTGTTGTATTGCTTAACCAAACTGCCACTGTGCAACCAAATAACGAATGTACTACGATGGCCTGTTTGAGCAAAAAAGAAATTATAAATAGTAACTACCTGCAAAACGTAAGCGAAGAAAATATTATTGAGATGATTGACGTAAAATCTTTAAGCGACAGTTTATCGTTGAAGAAAAATGGAAAAACTGAAAAAGTAGATATGGATGAAGTATCTGAGAACGTAGATGTAAATACAATAACCGAAGAATTATAAATTGAAAACAAAACTATACATACTGCTATTTGTACTCTGCACATCTTTCAATCTTTTTTCACAGGGAGGTGAAAAGAAAGAAAAAATAGAAGCCTTACGGGTAGCTTTTATTACTCAGCAGTTAAACTTAACCCCTGACGAATCGCAAAAGTTCTGGCCCGTGTACAACGAGTACCAGGATAAAATAAAAGCAGCCCGCCGTGAATTTAGAATGATACCTAATAATTTTACCACTGATAAAGAAGCGCAGGATTTTCTGGATGGCGAATTATTGTTGAAGCAACGTGAGTTGTCTTTATATAAAGAATATTACGATAAATTTAAAAAAATACTTCCGCTTAAAAAAGTTGCGCAGTTGCGCCAGGCTGAAGAAGAATTTAAGAAAGCATTGCTGCAGCAATTAAAAGGTAAACCAAACGAATAGCTGTGAACGCGGGAGGGAGTTTATATAAGTTTGCTATAAGTGCCGCTGTATTTTTTAGCGGCCTGTCTGTTTTTGGCCAGGCAGATACATCGGGAAAAAAAATAAAAATACCCAAACACTATTTTTCTACCACTCTTTTTATGGATTTGTATTCAGTGGGGGAGTCGAAATTTATTACAAAGAGATTAAGCGGCTCTGAGAAAGATATTGCCGAAAAGCTGCAGAAATATCAATACTCGCAAACCATAGGCGGGTTTTATTTTCCTATTTCTACAATAGAAAAAGTGCATGAAGACAACAGGGTAAGTAATTGGCATATTTTAGGAACCGGAACATACATGTTGGCCATGCCACGTTTTAGCAATGATATTAATAAACATAATTTAGTAAAAGTAAGCTTTGGTTTAAGGGCAATCTATAATTCGGGAGGAAAAGGCATTTGGTTTTTTGATGCCACGCCATTTATCTCAAGTGATTTATCCGCTTCCGGTACTACAACAGCGCGTTGGGCTTCTACCGTTTTATACGATAGGATAGTTAGTTCTACATTCAGTTTTCGTTTAGGTTATACACGCACCTTTGTTTTAGGAAACCGTTTTCATTTACCTTATGTAGGCTTTAGGATTGGAAGGTTAAACGGCACTTATTTCAGTGCGCAGTTTCCAAGAGGTATGACGTTCAGTGTTCCTTTGGGGAATAAATTCCGCATAAGTATTTTTACAAAACCAACGGGCAGCCTGCTCACTATGGGTAATACTGATAGTTTGTATAATGGCTTAACCAATAAAGGGCGATTGGATTCAACGATTATTTTTGGCCGTTACGACGGACTTTTTGGTTTTCGTTTGGATTATAATCCAAACAAACACGTTTCTTTTTACCTTGAATTCGGAAATTCAAACATCAGAGGCATAGCTTTTTTCTCAAGGCAATATAATAGACCGAACGGCGCGCCTATACAGGATAATGTACAGGTTTTTAAATCTTTTTTTGCGAGCCCGTTGGAAGGAAGAGGGTTTTTAAGTTTCGGTTTTACCGTTCGTTTCGGGAGAACACGTAGCGTGTATAATAATTATAACATGTACGAAGTTTTTAATATCAATAGTACAATTTCTCCCGGCGATAATAACAACAATACCGGCGATGGCAATATTCCGGCCGATGTGAAACTTAAAAAGAAGAAAGAGATGTCCAACCTCAATACAAAAGATGTTCAGGATTTAATAGAAGCGCAGGATTTGTATAACTGATTTGAAGATTTGAGAATGAGTTGATTTAATGGTGAACCGCCGGATTTTTAACCTTCAAATTTTCAAATCGCAAATTAACTAATTACCCTTCCGTCCTGCATAACAATTTTCCGGTCGCTCATGTTTGCCAGTTCGTTATTGTGGGTAACGATAACGAAAGTTTGATTGAGTTCTTTACGTAAATCAAAAAACAGTTTATGAAGTTCCTGCGCGTTATTGGTATCAAGATTACCCGAAGGTTCGTCGGCCAGAATTACCGCGGGAGAATTAATTAAAGCTCTTGCTACAGCCACGCGTTGTTGTTCTCCACCGGAAAGTTCAGTGGGTTTATGTTCGGCACGTGGTGATACCCCTAATAATTCTAAAAGCTTTCCTGCTTTACCGGTTGCTTCTTTTTTAGAAATCCCGGCTATTAAAGCGGGCAAAGTAACATTTTCTATTGCAGTGAACTCGGGCAATAAATGATGAAACTGAAAAACAAAACCGATGTTTTTATTCCGGAACGCGGAAAGTTTTTTATCGGATAAAGCGGCTACATCTGTATCATTAATAAATACTTTTCCTTCAGAAGGTTTATCTAAAGTGCCCAATAATTGGAGCAAAGTAGTTTTTCCCGCTCCGGATGCTCCGACAATAGCGACTACTTCCGCAGCGTTTATTTGCAGGGAGATTCCTTTAAGCACATGCAGGCTGCCATAGTGTTTATGAATATTTTCGGCCAGTATCACGGAATGTTCATGTATTTATGCGTTTGTAAAGATACCATCCATTTTTGATTTGTCTTTACATAATCAATAATCAAAGGCATCATCTCTTCCCGCTTGCTCCATTCCGGTTGTAAAAACAGAAAGCATTTATTGTTTACTTTTTTTGCCTCTTCTTCGGCCCAGGTAAAATCGTGTTTGTTGTGCACGATAATTTTTAATTCATGCGCTTTTTCATAAATAAGGGGAAGGGGATAAGCTGTTTTTTTTGGTGAAAGGCAAATCCAATCCCAATTACCTGTTAAAGAATAAGCCCCCGATGTTTCTATAAAAGTTTCAATATTTTTTTCCTTTAACTGACGCGTAAGTTCATCGAGATTATAATGCAGGGGTTCTCCGCCGGTAACCACAACTGCCTTTGCACGATTGGCTAAAGTATTTTCAATAATTTCTTTTACGGAAGTAAGCGGGTGCAGGTTAGCGTCCCAACTTTCTTTAACATCGCACCAATGGCATCCCACATCGCAACCGCCTAAACGAATGAAGTAAGCGGCTTTTCCTGTATTAAAGCCTTCGCCCTGTATCGTATAAAACTGCTCCATGAGCGGAAGTAAAATTCCTTCACCGAGCAGTTTCTTATTTTCTGTACTAAGATTTTTTGTTTCGTATATCACCGCACAAAGGTACGGTTTACATTTTATTTACTTTAATCTGAAATCAACAGCCTGTTTAAAACTTACCCTTACGGCTTTTCCACCCATTTTACCTGGTTTCCAATCCAGCATTAGTTTTATTACGCGTAATACCTCTTCATCACAGCCATAACCCAGTTTATTGATAATTTTTGCTTCAACCACTTTTCCGTTTTCATCAATTATAAAATTAACTCCCACTTTTCCCTGTATATCGTTTTCAATAGCCTCCCGCGGGTATTTAATATTATCTGCCCAGAATTTTTTAAGATTGGGAAAAGCCGGCCATTCTTCAGGAATAAAAACACTTGATCCGCTTTCGGTTGTAGTTGTTGCCGTGGTAGTTGTAGTTAAAGTGCCGGTTCCGGGAAGAATATTAACCGGATCTACATTCAAAGTCCCTGTGCCGCGCGTTGTAACTACCGCGTTAGGGTCTGTTTGAGTGGTGTCAATCTGGTTATTATTATCAGTAATTACAGTAGCAACACTTTGTCTGTTTTGTTGCTGCGCAGCGGCATTAGACTCAGGATGGGTTGTCTGCTCTTCTTTCGTTTTCGGGGTGACATCCATAGAATAAGTAATTATCGAATCAGTGCCTGTGTCGGGTATCACTTCTTCTGGTATTACATTCGTGCTGCATAACAACACAAGAATACCCATAAATAAAAACATAATACAAGCGGTAATTCCTAAAGATTTAAATACCGTGTTGCCGTAAGCGGAGCGGATTGCGTAAGCCCCGTAGCTTTTGTTTTTGTTTTCGAAAAGTATTTCGTTGAGCGTACCAACGTTGCTGCGAAAAGGGTTCATAATGTTGTTGTTTTAATTGTTTAAATCAAAATTACAGCGGCAATGCAGCAAAAGAAAGGGTAATCTTAGAACTGGCAGGGAGTTTTTAGCAAGTGGCGGCTTTTAGGAAATAAGTGGTAGTGGTATAAAAGCAAAAGTCCCGCTTTTGGCAGGACTTTTCCTTAATGATTAATGAAAATTAATCTTCCATACCGTCTTCATCGTCGGTTAGCTTTTTCATATCTCCGTTACCTCCATCTGTGGCAGGGGTTCCTTTTGCATCTTTATGCATTGCACGGTTTTTCTTTATCTGCAGACGGTGCTCTTCCCATTTGGTTTTTTGTTCAGGAGTTAAAATAGTATTCATGGTTTGCACAAATTTTTGGCGTACGGGTTTTAATTGTTCATGTATGGTTTTTTTATCCGCGTTGGCGCCGGCCTTTTCTTTTATGGCCTGGGCTTCTGTAAAACGTATAACCAGAGCATCATTTACTTTTTGAGTTTGCTCTTCCGTCAAGGTTAGCATTTTTTGTAAATGTTTAGAGTGGCGTGCCGCTATCATTTCAGGTTTTGGCTTTTGAGTTTGATTTGTACCTGGTGCGGCAGTAAGATGATCCTGTGCCATAACAAAATTAAGGCTGCAAATGGCGGCCAGTATTGCAATTGTTTTTTTCATAGTATTTGTTTTTATTTAGATGCCGGTTTTAACAAGAAGTTTAATTAATGTAAAAGTAAGTTATTTAGCACTTTTATAGAACTATTTTTGTTTTTTTCAAAAAAGCACCTTTTTTATTATTTATACTTACTTAATACCCGCACAATGTACTTTTCGGAGGTAAGGAGCGAGCGTTGTATACGGCGGGCGTAGTGTATACTGTCTAAGATTTCCTTCTGTTTTTCTTCTACCAGTTCCTTTTGCTGCTCTACAAGATGTTTTTGTTTCTCAATTAGTCTTTTTTGTTTTTGAATGATTTTAAAACGGGAAAAAATAAAAAGCGAGAAAATAATTACCACTAATAAGACAGTTGCCACCGAACCGATGATTATATTTTTCCTTTTATGTTCTTCAGAAGTTAAAGCGCTTTGTTTTTCTTTGTCTTTATTAAGCAATTCTATTTCCTTTTCTTTTTTCTCGGTCTGGTACTTTGTCTGCATCTCGGCTATCTGTCTTGAACCTTCCTCGTTTAAAACAGAGTCTTTATAAGTTGCGTGTTCTTTAAAGAATGTAAACGCATTTTTGTAATCATTTTGCATAGCATAAAGCTCTGCGAATTCTTTGTCAATATCGCGTATGTAAATTTTTGCGCCTATTTCCCTGGCAAGGGCAAGGGCTTTAGTGTAATATCTGAACGATTCATCTTTCTGCCCTATATCGCCATAAATACCCGCCATGTTTTTATAGGTACGTATGATTCCTTCGCGGTCGTTTATTTCCAGTTTCAACTTCAGTGATTTTTCGATATAGCCAAGCGCTTTGTCGTAGAAATTTTGTTTATGGTACATCGCGCCAATATTTTCATACAATACCGCAAGGGAATACGCATCACCCAAACCTTCAATCAGTTTCAGTGCCTTCAGGTAATAGTCAAGTGCTTTGTCGTATTTTTTTTCCTTTTCATACGACAAGCCTATATTACAGGAGAAAGCACTCATAATATATCTCTGATTTTTTTCAGAATATATGGCAAAGCCTCTTTCAAAATAATGGCGTGATTCTTCGGGCTTATCAAGTTCAATATAGATTAAACCAATGCCGTTGCAGGATGATGCCACGCCGAAATCGTTTTTTGCCTCTTCATTCAGCCGCAGCGATTCAAGTTCGTAATTAAGCGCCACTTGTAAATCTCCTTTATGCAGATAAAGGTCGCCCAGGTTATAGGTAGGGGCTGCCGCGCCTTTTTTGTCGCTGATGCTTTTGTAAATCTGTACCGATTTTTTAAAGTAAACCAGGGCAGAATCGTAATTACCCTGTGCGTTATAGGCGTTGCCTATATTGTTATTTGCCGAGGCTTCAATTTTTGTTTTTTTTAATTTCTGGGCCAGTATAACGGCTTCCTTGCCCAGCGATAAACTTTTTTGCGGGTTAACGGGGCGGTATTTCATGCAGAGGTCATTTAATACAATCAGCCGGACTGTATCGCTTTTAGTAGTTTTCAATATGTTTTCCAGTGAATCTATAACCGGGTTTTGCGAAAAGCCGGTAACTGCAAAAAGCAGGAAAAGAACAATTGTAACTATTTTTTTTGTGAAGTGCACAGTAAAATTAAAAATACAAGTATGTTCCTTCCGAGAGAAAAGATACCCGGATAAAATGAGAAATATAAAAAGAAAGTTTTTTTTCACGGGTTATTTATTAGGTGCAAAAAATTCGTGCGCGTGTTCTACTTTGCAAATCAAACTGTGATAATATTTATACCATTGTTTAACG
>DATMMV010000074.1:0-2736 GCA_035569635.1 Bacteroidia bacterium
TTGGTGCGCTTAAAGAATATTTAACGGATATCACCACTTCGCATACTTACAATAATGTAAAAGATGAAGTATGGAAGCAACTCGGTAAGCTTAGCAATTTTGGTACCGGCGCGCGAGATATTGTTTCTAAAGTGCAATTGGCTATAAAAACATCTTTGCTTAAGCAAAGCAATATGTTCGAGTCGCTTAAGTTTCGTTATTTCGGCCCTGTTGATGGTCATGATGTAACGCGCTTAGTGCAGGTGATGAAAGACTTAAAAGATATTCCCGGTCCTAAAATTTTACACGTGCTTACCAAAAAAGGGAAGGGCTATAAATTTTCGGAAGAAGGAAATGAAACCGTTTGGCATTCTCCGGGTTTGTTTAATAAAAATACCGGCGAAATTATTAAAGTTACTCCCAAAGAACCACAGCCGCCAAAATACCAGGATGTGTTTGGTTATACTTTGGTTGAGTTGGCCGAGCAGAATAAAAAAATTATGGGTATCACCCCCGCAATGCCCAGCGGAAGTTCTTTAAATATTATGATGAAGGCCATGCCTCATCGTGCTTTTGATGTGGGTATTGCTGAACAACACGCCGTAACTTTTTCGGCAGGATTAGCAACGCAGGGATTAATTCCTTTCTGTAATATTTATTCTTCCTTTATGCAACGCGCCTATGATCAGGTAATACACGATGTTGCTATACAAAAACTGCACGTTGTATTTTGTCTGGATAGGGGAGGATTAGTAGGAGCGGATGGCCCTACACATCACGGTACTTTTGATTTGGCTTATTTCCGTTGTATCCCCAATATGATTGTTGCGGCACCGATGAACGAACAGGAATTGCGTAATATGATGTATACATCACAATTAGAAAAAAACGCGATGCCTTTCAGTATTCGTTATCCGCGTGGAAACGGTGTGATGGTAGAATGGAAAACTCCTTTTGAAGAAATACAAATCGGCAAAGGCAGAAAAATTAAAGACGGTAAAGATTTAGCCATTCTTTCAATCGGCCATATTGGAAATCATGCCACCAAAGCGATTCAGGAATTAGAAACGCAGCATATAAATGTAGCGCATTACGATATGCGTTTTGTAAAACCGTTGGATGAAGAATTACTGCATCAGGTATTTGCCGCACATAAAAAAGTAATTACTATTGAAGATGGCTGTATTCAGGGAGGTTTTGGCAGTGCTGTTTTAGAATTTATGAGTGACCATAATTATAATGCCCGGGTAAAACGCCTCGGAGTTCCGGATGAATTTATTGAACATGGCGATCCTAATGAGTTATATGAAGAAGTTGGTTTATCGCCGAAACGAATTGCCGAAGAAGCAATTTCTTTTATTTCTTCTTCAAAAAAAATAATGGCGGGTTAATTTACATGAAAAACTTTCTACTTATCTTCTCTTGTTTTCTTTTCACTTCAATTTATTCGCAACAGGAAGTTAAAGAATCTTTCAGACCTGTCTTCTCGGGGGGTATGGTGGCTTCACAGGTTGACGGGGATACATATAGCGGCTATCATAAAATAGGATATTTTTTTGGGATGGGGATTAACCGTCTTGTAACGAAAAAACTGGAGCTGGAATTTTCACTCACCTTATTGCAAAAAGGAGCCCGTAAAAATTATGCCCTTGATTCCGCTTCACGAAACAATCCTAATAACGAATTTTATTTACTTCGCCTTAATTACCTGGAAGTACCTGTTGGCATAAAGTACAATTACAAAAAATTTAAAATAGAAGCTGGTGGCGCTTTTGCCTATCTTATAAAAAACCCTCCTTATGAACAAAGTCAGAATGGTTATTACAACATTTACGGGTTTAAAAATTTTGATTACAGTTTTTATATAGGGCTTGGATATAAGCTGAAACCAAATCTGCTCATAAACTTACGTTATGAGAATTCAATGATCGCAGTGAGAAACTATTATCAATCAACAAAGGGTATTTATCACGGGCAATTCCCTTACAATCTTTTTAATGTAGGGCTTTATAATAATCTCCTGGTTTTATCCCTGAATTATAAATTACCCGCATTGCCTTCAACTTCAACCGGTGGCCAGTAAATTAAACATTGCAGTAGCTATAACGGGTGCCAGCGGGGCTGTGTACGCCAAAGTTTTATTGGATACCTTGCTCGCATCGAGATCTCAAATAAAAAATGTGGCGGTTGTAATGAGCGACAACGCAAAAGAAGTATGGCGCTTTGAACTGGGTAACGAAAAATACAAAAAATACCCTTTTGCTTTTTTTGAAAAAAATGATTTTAACGCGCCTTTCGCTTCGGGTTCTTCATCTTATTCTTCATTAATTATTTGCCCCTGCAGTATGGGAACTTTGGGAAGAATTGCCGGAGGAATAAGCAACGATTTAATTACCCGCGCAGCGGATGTAATGCTTAAAGAAAGAAGAAAATTAATTTTACTTACCCGCGATACTCCGCTTAATTACGTCCACATAAAAAACATGGAAACGGTAACTTTGTCCGGCGGAATTATTTGTCCGGCCTCGCCTTCGTTTTACAGCAAGCCAAAAAATTTTGAAGACCTTGCCAAAACTGTCACCAATCGCGCACTTTCATTAGCGGGAGTTGAGATAAAATCTTTTAGGTGGAATGAGAAAGATTAATTAGGCGTAGTAGCAGAGCTGCCAGGGTCACCTTTTTTCATGGCGGCAAAATCAAAACTTAAACTGAAGCGCAGAGTGTTTTGTAAAGGATTGCGTTGAGAAAGCGGAACTA
>DATMMV010000075.1:0-19395 GCA_035569635.1 Bacteroidia bacterium
ATCAGCCAAGCTTCCAGATAGAAATGCTGGATGCAAACGGAATACAAATACCCTGTACCTTTTACCAGGTATCAGCAGGGCAGGGCATACCCGGTTTTCAGAATTCTACTAATTGTCCGGGCGTGATTTACAAACCCTGGACAAACGTAAGTGTAGATTTAAGTAATTATGTGGGCCAGAATGTAACCATACGTTTTACCACGTATGATTGTGCTTTGGGCGGGCATTATGGCTACGCGTATATTGACGGAGCTTGCAGCGCTTTTAAAATTCATCAAACCGGAATTTTATGTACTAACTCATCTACTACATTATGCGCTCCCGGCGGCTATAGTACTTATGTATGGAATGGCCCCGGTGTTATGAATGTAAGCGGACAATGTATTTCGGTTTCAAATCCGGGTGTATATAATGTACAGCTTACTTCTGTAACCGGTTGTTCATCGCCACTTATAGATTATACAGTTACAACTAATCCCGCGCCAACGGCTTCTTTCAGTACAGTAAATAATAACGGATGCAATGCTTTTGTCACTTTTAATAATTCCTCAACTAATAACGGTAGCCCTTTTACAAACTACTGGACTTTCGGCGATGGGGATACATCTACAGCAATAAATCCAACACACCAATATTCTGCTTACGGAACTTATACTGTTACTTTATATGTATATGCACCTAATGGCTGTATGGACACCGCAGTGAATGTGATAACTATCAATCCGCCTCCTGTACCCGGAATGAATTATTCGGGAGTATGCCAGGGTTCGGCCTTTCAGTTTACAGGCACCTTAAGCGGCAATGCAACAAATACTCAATGGCTCTGGAATTTCGGAAATAATAATACTTCCACTTTGCAAAATCCCACCTACACGTTTAATTCGTGGGGAGCATTTCCGGTTTCTTTATCGGTTACAAATAACGGCTGCACTACAACGATTACACAAAATGTAAGTGTGCAACCAACGCCAATCGTTTCGGTAATTCCGAATACGGTTTGTTTAGGTAACGCAACTAATTTTTTCAATAACTCAAGCATTCCTAACGGAACTATAAATGCATGGGCGTGGGATTTTGATGCTGATGGTATAACCGATAACACAACACAAAGCCCGTCGTATACATTTTCTACTCCCGGTAGCTTTAGCGTTACTTTAACAGCTACCAGTAATTATGGTTGTACAGGAAGTAGTACGTTTCCTGTAATGGTATTTGGCTTACCGATTGCTGCATTTGCAACTCAGAATAATTGTTTTTCTGCTCCTTCCACTTTTACGGACGCATCAACCGCGCCAAGCGGAGCAACTATTACGCAATATTACTGGAGTTTTGGTGATGGAACTTTCTCCACACTGCAACAACCAACGCATACATATGCAACCCCGGCATTGTATCAGGTAAGGCTTGACGTCACGACCAATCAAAGTTGCACAAGTACGGTAAATCATCCTTTAAATATCTATCCTCTGCCTGTTGTTGGTTTTACGGCGAATTCAATTTGCCAAAATCAAACCACACAATTCAGCGGCACTATAAACAATAATCAAAGCGCGCAATGGCTTTGGAATTTCGGAAATAACAATTCATCAACTTTGCAAAACCCGAGCCACGCTTTCCCAACCTGGGGAACTTATCCGGTAACTCTAACCGGAACAGATAACAATGGTTGTGCGAATTCGGTTACACAAAATATAAACATACAACCGGTTCCTGTTATAAGTGTCTTCGCGAATGCAGTTTGTGCGGGTAGTGTTACATCATTTACAAATACTTCAACTATTCCTACAGGTACAATTACAACATGGGCGTGGGATTTTGATAACGACGGAATTATCGACAATACAACACCTGCACCGACAAATACTTTTCCCGCCAGCGGAACTTATTCGGTTGTCGTAACTGCAACAAGTGGTGCAGGATGTGTTTCAACTGTTATCCTACCAGTTAATGTATATGCTTTACCAACTGCCAATTTCAATTCTAACAATAATTGTTTGCATTCGCCCTCGGTGTTTACAAATAATTCAAGCGCTCCCGGTGGTGCTTATCTCAGTCAGTATGCATGGACGTTTGGTAACGGTGTTAACGGAACAAGTTCGCAAGGGCAATGCACCTACGCAAATGCCGGAAATTATAATGTGAGTTTAACGGTAACTACCAATCAGGGTTGTACCGCAACTTACAATTCGTCCATTACAATTTATCCAAGCCCGTTGGTAAACTTTATCGCACCTAATGTTTGTGCAAATCAAAATATGGCGTTTACCAATCAAAGCACAATTACTTCCGGTTCTCTTAACTCTTACAGTTGGGATTTTAACGGCGACGGAATTTCGGATGCAAATTCTTTGAACGCAATTTATACTTACACAGCAGGCGGAACGTATAACGCTGAGTTGACTGCGGTTTCAAACATGGGTTGTAAAGATTCGGTTATAAAACCGGTTACAGTTTATTTTAATCCGGTGGCAAACTTTACTGCTTCTTCGGTTTGTATGGGAAATGCCGTTCAATTTTATAACACTTCCGGTACGCAAAGCGGTTATATAACTGTTTGGGATTGGGATTTTGACAGTGATAATACCATTGATAACATTACACAAAACCCAAGCAACATGTATCCAAGCGCGGGCCTGTATTTGGTAACATTGCAGGTACAAAGTAATTTTGGTTGTGTGAATGTGATAAAAAAACCTGTACGTGTAAATCCGACACCCGTTGTTGATTTTCAGGTAACGCACCAAAGCGGTTGCCAGGATAATATGTGTGTAGGGATGATAAATAATTCAGCTATAACGGGGGGTTCGGTAGCAACCTGGTCCTGGAATTTCGGAGACGGTACAACATCCAGTCAAAACTCGCCCGTACATTGCTTTCATGCCGGCAGCTTTACAGTTTCGCTTACCGCGACTTCTGACAGTGGTTGTGTGGCAAAACAAACGATGGGTAGCGCGATAATTGTTTATCCGAAACCACAAGCGGGTTTTGATTTCACCAATACAAATCTGGATGAACTGGATGCCGCTACAGGAGTTGTAAGCACAGCGGTTGGAGCAACCGGTTACGTGTACTTTATTTCTGACGGTACGATTGTAAACGGCCAACCAAATTTCCAACACAATTTCAGTACAGAAAACTCGCAAACATACAGCGTGGTGCAAATTGTAACCAACAGTTTTGGTTGCAAGGACACTATTATAAAAAACATCGATGTTAAGCCCGGCTTTACTTTCTATATCCCTAATGCATTCTCGCCAAACAGCGATGGCAGCAATGATATATTTAAAGGCACCGGTATTGGAATTAAAGATTATAAACTGATGATTTTTGACCGTTGGGGCAATTTGGTATTTACAAGTAATGATTTAGAAAAAGGATGGGATGGCAGATTTAACGGCGGCGATGAAGTTTCTTTACAGGACGTATTTGTTTGGAAAGTGGAGTTGAGAGACTTCACCAATAAGAGCCACGATTACGCCGGAACGGTTTCTTTGATTAAATGAGTTTGTAAAATATAAGCCACAGATTTCACAGATGACACAGATTGATTTGTGTAATCAGTGGACTTTGTGGTTTTATTGTTTTGTAAATATTGTATTAATTTCCTCAATCCTTTGCGTCTCTGCGTCTTTGCGAAAAATAAAAGAAAATAAATTTGTTTGGTATTTAAAAAATTGCATTACATTTGTACCGGAAATGAAATCAACAAAAATTAATAACGTAAACTTTTATTACTTTTTCTTTAACGGATCCGCCGGGACAGAGGGAGTGTTTTAATATTATATAAACCCCAATGAAAAGTCCCGGTAAGAAATTATCGGGACTTTTTGTTTTATGCAAAATGAGATTGAAAAACAGGGAATATGTGGAAGTAGCAAAGATGGTCTATGCGGAGGACTGAAAATCCCCAGATGGTGGTTCGATACCATCCTTCCACACTAAACATGAAATAATAAATACAAAATAAAAACCATGAGAAAATCAAGAGTAGCCATCCAGGGAACAGCAGCTTCTTTTCACGAGCAGGCAGCTTTACAATATTTCGGTAATGATATTGAAATTGTTGAATGTAATTCCTTTAGTTTTTCATGCAAGCAGTTAAGTGATAACATGGCTGATTATTGTGTAATGGCTATCGAAAATTCATTGGCAGGAAGTATTCTTACTAATTACAATCTTATTACACAAAATAAGTTGAAAATCATCGGCGAGGTGTATTTAAAAATAGAACTGCATTTGCTTTGTCTGCCGGAAACGGGTTTGAAAGAAATTGAATTTATTCAATCGCACCCGATGGCAATTAAGCAATGTGCTGATTTTATAAATGCTCACCCTTTGGTAAACGTAATTGAGAGCCACGATACCGCTGCCTGCGCGCAATTAATTGCAGGTAAACAATTGGTAAATACTGCTGCAATTGCCGGAGAAGCTGCGGCGCAACGTTACGGATTAAAAATTCTGGAGAGAAATATAGAATCGAACAAAGAAAACTACACCCGTTTTTTTGTTTTAAGTAAAGGTGATTACCTGGAGGAAATTCCCGACAAGAGCACTTTATGTTTTAAATTGGAACATACTCCCGGAAGCCTTGTAAATGCTTTGAGTGTTTTTAAAAAGTATTTGGTTAACCTTTCAAGGATACAATCCGTTCCCATCGAAGGACAGCCGGGGCAATTTCGTTTTTATACCGACGCCGAGTGGTTAGATAAATTGCTTTACGAAAAATGTATGAAGGAATTAGCGAAGAAAACAAACGACTTACAAATTTTAGGCGAATACAAAAAACACGAATTAACCGAATCAAAAAAATTAAAACAATGAAAAAAGAATTACATATTCAATCTCTGCAAAATTGGAGCGGAATAAAAAAGAAACCACTTTTAATTGCAGGGCCCTGCAGTGCGGAAACAGAAGCGCAGGTTTTAAGCACGGCTAAAGAAATAAAAAAAATAAATGAAAATTGTATTTACCGTGCAGGAATATGGAAGCCACGCACTCGCCCCGGAAGTTTTGAAGGAATAGGGGAGCCTGCGTTGGAATGGTTACGCACCGTGCAATTGGAGACTGGATTAAAAACTGCTACCGAAGTTGCGAATGCAAAGCATGTGGAGCTTTGCCTTAAGCATGGAGTGGATGTTCTGTGGATTGGTGCCCGCACTACGGTAAACCCGTTTTCAGTGCAGGAAATTGCAGATACTTTGAAAGGGGTTGATATTCCGGTATTGGTAAAAAACCCCGTGAACCCTGATTTGCAATTATGGATCGGAGCGCTTGAACGCTTAAATAAAGGGGGAATTACAAAACTCGCCGCTATTCTTCGTGGATTTAATTCATCCGAGCCAAGTATTTTCCGTAACCCACCGCAATGGGAAATGGCCATACAACTAAAAACCGCTTTGCCCGAATTGCCATTATTGTGCGACCCGAGTCATATTTGCGGGAACACGGAAATGCTGGATTATATTTCTCAAAAAGCAATGGATTTGGATTTTGACGGTTTGATGATTGAAACGCATGTGCAACCCCAATTGGCCTGGAGTGATGCAAAGCAGCAAATTACTCCGTCTCAATTAAAAAAACTGATTACCTCTTTACGGGTGCGTAAAGTTACTTCGGAAAATAAACAGTTTACGGATAAATTGAACGAGTTGCGCGATCAGATTGATAAAATTGATGAGAAACTGTTGTATACTTTGCACGAACGTTTAAGTGTTTCCGAAAAAATAGGGACGTACAAAAAGGAAAACAACGTTACCATTTTGCAAACCGGCCGCTGGACCGAGATACAAGAAAAATTAGACATGCAAAGCGATTTAATGGGCTTTGAGCGCGATTGGCTGAAGAAACTGTATGACCTGATACATGAGGCGAGCATTAAGAAACAAAGAGAAGTAATGAAGTAATCGGGAGATGAATGAGACCATAATATGGGCATATTTTACATAAATAAATTACGATGCTAATAATCAAAAATAAATTTGTAATTTGGATTTAAATTAAAAGCGTCATGAGTAGAGACAAAATGCCGATCAGCTTATTGCGGAATAAGAAGACAATAGGTTATCTCAATGGGTTATCTGAAATCCTGCACCAAAACAATGGCCTTAGAATTGTTTATCACTCGCTGGAAAAGAAAACCCAGGAATGGCTACTTAATCTTGGGTATAATAGATTGGATCTGACAGAACAGGAATCAGAACTGCTTGAGCAGTGGTCGCATGCCGCATACGACCTGGTCAACACGAAAAAAGAATTAAGTGCCGCAGAGAAAGCATTTGTTGAACAGCATGAGTTCTTTTTTAAGAACTAAAAATCCCTCTTTGTAGTGAGACCTTTATATTCATAAGGGCAATAAAGCCGGGATTTAATGCGTAACAATCATCTTAACTGTGCCGTTCGTTTGTCCGTCAACCAAAAGTGTTGCAAAATAAGTGCCGTTGGCAAGTAAAGTACCGTCGAATTGCGCGCTTGTTTTACCGCGCTCTAAAACGTGAATGATTTTTATTTTACCGCCGGTCATATCACTGATAACGATGGAAGCATCTTTTGTTTCTTCTGCTATATAAGCTTCAATCGTTGTGTAACCGCTGAACGGATTCGGGAAGTTGGAAATCATTTTTGCCTTTTCATCTTTTACAATTTCACTTTTCTTGTTTGCGAGATATTGTTCGTCATCGCCTAATAATTTTACTTCTACACGACGGTTCCAGACTTTGCCTTGCTCTGTTGTATTGCTGTATTCGGGATTAGACTCTCCTTTACATTCAATAATAATCCTGGAAGCATCAATACCTTTGCTTTTAAAATAATCGGCAACCGCATTGGCACGGCAACAAGAAAGCTCAGTATTTACTTCTTCACTTCCTTCGTTATCGGTATGGCCCGTAACTAAAATTTTGCCTTTATTGTTTTTGTATTGGGCAGCCAGTCCGTTTAAAAAGGTTTTGTATTCTTTTTCTAAAACGCAAGAGTTTTTGGCAAACAAAGCGTTGTAGCTTTTTTTGTAGGAGATAAAACTTTTCCCTTCAATCAAAACTCCAGAATCATACGAATTATCCGAAACGTCGGCGATAGCTAATTTAATATGATAGGTTTGATAAGGCTTAACAGGTTGACGAATATGCATGAGTTTAGTTAATCCATCATATTCGATGGCAATACTACCCGATACATTACTGATGTAATAACCCGGGTTAGAAGAATTTCTTCCTTGTGTGCCGCTCGCTCCGTTATTAATTGTATTAATACTTACCGGAATGTCTGTCCCCGGAATCACGGCGAGGTTTTTCTCCCCTGTAATTCCTTCTCCACTTATAAAAAATGCAAATACATCGTTAAAATCTGTTCCTACAAATTCATCGTACTCTTCCGAGCCGAAAATATAATTAAAACTTAAAGTATCTGCGGTAGGAATAATGTCCATCTCCAATACACAAGCATCAAATGTCTTTTTGCCGTTTTTAAGCAATTTTTCCAATTCATAACTACGGGTAGTGGGTGCTTCGTGCACATCCGTTCGCAATTGCGGACTATCGTGGCGGCTATTCGACATACAGGTACTGGTATTACGTCCGCACATGGAAGAAATCCCTCCTGTGGTCATAATAAGCCCTTTTTTCATGCCCAGGCTTTCTTTATCGTCTTCAAAAAAACCGAAGGCCTCATCGCTTGGTGTCTTGCTTACTGAATAGCTTTTTAAAATTATTCCTTCGCCCACCAGCGACTGAAACAGGTTTTGATTACTGAAAGAGCTTGTGCCCTGACTTTTGTAAATTTTGATACCACCACTGGTTTGTGCCTGCGTAAATAGGGTGGATACGGAAAGAAGTAGGGGTAGAAAATGTTTGTTCATGCCGGTTGTTTTAATGGTAGATGCATCTTTATACCAATTTACATAAAAAGAGGTTACATTTTTTGAAAGAATGTTAATTAAGTCCTTTTAAATCAAGAATGATGCCTGAAAGCCTCTATTCCGAATTACTAAAAATAATTCTTCTAACATATGAAAATGGAACGCAGATAACCCAGAAAAGACAAATTAAGATTATAAGCGGTAAAAATCATGATCATCAGCGTTCCTGAGAATCAGGACTGAGTTCTATTTCTTCTGCTCCATTAAAGAACTTACTTAGTTATCCCCTCAAGCATAAACAGGAATGCAAAATTTAATGCCACATCTTTTAAGTAATCAAAACGCCCGCTGGCACCGCCGTGGCCAAACTCCATATTTGTATGAAGCAGCAGAATGTTATTGTCTGTTTTCATATCCCTGAGTTTGGCTACCCATTTGGCGGGCTCAAAATACTGAACCTGGCTGTCGTGAAGGCCGGTTACGACCAACATATTGGGGTAATTCTTCTTTTCCACATTTTCATACGGACTATAGCTTTTCATATAGAAATAAACCTCTTTTTCTTTCGGATTTCCCCATTCGTCAAATTCGTTGGTGGTAAGCGGAATGCTTTCATCAAGCATTGTGTTTACTACATCAACAAATGGCACTTGTGCAATAATGCCATGCCATAAATCCGGAGCCATATTAGTTATCGCGCCCATTAATAAACCTCCTGCACTTCCGCCCTGAGCATACAAATGTTCTTTACTTGTATATTTTTCTTTTACTAAAAATTCGCCGCAACTTATAAAGTCGGTAAAAGTGTTTTTCTTTTTCATCAGTTTACCGTCTTCGTACCATTGACGGCCCATATCCTGTCCGCCGCGTATATGCGCAATGGCAAATGCAAAACCGCGGTCGAGCATGCTTATGCGGGTACTGTTAAAGCCCGCATCAACGCTGTTTCCGTAGCTTCCGTATCCGTACAATAGTAATGGTGCTTTCCCATCTTTGTTGAACCCTTCTTTGTAAACAATCGAAATTGGAATTTTCGTTCCGTCTTTTGCGGTAGCATATAATCTTTCTGTTTGATAATTTTCTTTGTTAAATCCGCCTAATACTTCCTGCTGCTTCATCAACTTTTTCTCTTTCGTGTCCATATTGTAATCATAAGTGGAAGAAGGTGTAGTCATTGAGGTATAAACATATCGCAGAGTGTTTGTATTGTAATCTGCGTTTCCACCTGTAAAAACCGAGTAAGTAGCTTCACCGAAATCCACATAGTGTTCTTTATTACCGGCAAGATTTTGAATGCGCAATTGTACCAATCCGTTTTTGCGTTCGTTGATTACAATTTTATCTTTAAATTCTTCTATGCCCTGCACCAAAACGTCACTTCGGTGAGGAATATAATCTTTCCATTCGGCCACATTTGTTTTATTTAGCGGGCATTCCATAATTTTAAAATTCCGCGCGTCTTTATTGGTGCGGATTAAAAATTTATCGGCTAAGGGAGTTATATAATAAATCACTTCTTTCATTCTCGGCTGAAAGGATTTAAATTCCGCCATCGGAGTTGAAGCATCGATCATTAAATACTCAGACGACATAGTGGCGCTTGAATAAATAAAAATATGTTTGTTGTTTTTTGACTTGTAAATTCCTATATAATTACTTTTATCCGTTTCAGTATAAACGACCGGATCTTTATCTGCATCTGTGCCTAAAACATGGCGTTTAATTTTTTCTGAAAGGAGTGTTACGGGATGTTTTTCGGTATAAAAAAGTGTTTTGTTATCGTTTGCCCAGCAAGGATCGCCTTGTGTGTTTTTAATTGCGTCTTTTAAGATCTCGCCCGTTTCAAGGTTTTTTACATAAATGGTGTACTGCCTTCGGGAAACTTCGTCTACCCCGAACGCAAGTAATTTATTATCTTCACTTATACTAAAACCACTTGCGGCATAATAAGCATGTCCTTCGGCCATTTTATCGACGTCGAGTAACAACTCTTCTTTTGCATCAAGGTTTCCCTTCTTACGGCAGTATTTAAAATATTCTTTGCCTGCTTCGGTGCGTGTATAATAATAATAGCCGTTATCAAAAACTGGAACGCTCTCATCTTTTTCCTTTATGCGAGTTTTCATTTCGGTAAATAAATCCGCCTGAAATTTTTCAGTACCACTCATGATGGTATCCAGATAGCTGTTTTCCGCTTTCAGATAATCTACCACTTTTGTACTGTCCGGGCCTTTACCGAAATAATCATACATCCAGTAATAATTATCCAATACACTATCGCCATGTACGGTGCGCCAGTGCGCTTTTTTTTCGGCAACAGGAGCCGATAGGGTTGGTTTTGATTTTTCTTTATTCATGCATGAAGTAAAAAATAGAATGGATACTAACAGGGCTGCTTTTTTCATGTATTAATTATTTATCCGAACAAAAGTAGTTTTTTTTGAGAATAATGCTTGTTTGAATACAAAGTCACAGATTGCACAAATTTCGCTGATGTGTATTTGAGATAATTTAAAATTAAAAAGTTAAATTTTTGTTTCAGTCCCATTAACCCATTCTTCATCTTTATAGTGTTTGAATAAATCTTTGCTGCAAAAAGGACAATATCGAATTAGTATTTCAGGAGGGTTGTCCTTTTCAAAGCCGCATACAACGGAATATCTTAAAGAGATTTTTTCCTCATCCCATTTATTAGAAGCTGGTTTAAATATTTTGAAAAAAGGGAATATTAAGCGGGGTAATTCCGGTTTTTCATAATATCCTTTGAATCTTTCGCAACAATATTCTTTTTTACTATTCATAATTCTGATAAAAAATCCGCGGCATCTGCGTAATCTGTGGCTTAACTCATTTTAAAAAAGCTCATACACCTTCAAAAAAATCTCTTCCATTTTCTTTTTGGTGTCGCCGGGACTGCCGTTAAAATTATTAATGATAAGACTTACGCAAATTTCTTTCCCGCTTTTTGCTTTCATGTAGCCGGCGTAGGAACGTACTCTTGTAATGTAACCGCTCTTGGCTTTAAAATTATTTTCTAAAGCAGTCCCTTTTCCTAAACTACGTAAAGAACCACTTACGCCCGCAATGGGAAGTGAATTTGTAAAAGGTACTTTTGTAAGGCTATCGCTGCACATCATGTACAGAATTTTACAAAGATGTTCTGCTGTTACTCCGTTACTGCGCGAAAGCCCGCTTCCGTCATTAATAAATAAACCGTTCGAATCAAAACCTTTGCTTTTTAAATGATTACTTATAGTAGTCATGCCCTGCCAGGTGCTGCCCCAGCCGCCTTTTTTAAGGGCGATTGTTTTAAAAATACTTTCTGCATACATGTTATTACTGTGCAGGGTGGTGAAATAAATTATTTTTTCAAGTGTTGGCGATTTGTATGTATATAAATTTGTTCTTGTTTTTTCGTATTGCTTTTTTGTTTGCGCGATTATTTTTAAGGTGCTTATATTTTTTAACTCTATACCTGCCGCAGTCAGAGCAATTTGCAGGTGTTTTGCTAAAAGTAGCGAAGGGTCGGGTAATGAAGCTTCAATACTTTGTGTTTTTGTATTTACAGGTAACGTACCATGAATAGTAACATTATTACTGAACGGAGCACGATAAACAATAGCATTATCTTCGCTTCCTCCCGCTTTAACGCTATTCTGAAAACACAAACCCTCAATACAAGGCACCGTTTTATTTATGCAAACCGAATCACCCACTTTTGCAACAGGCTTAAATACGATATAAAATTTATTATCGTTATAGGATAATCCGTGAGGAGCGGCTCCGAAATAATTTCCCAAATCGCCCCAAACCCAAGTGCCGGGGATGTCTTCGTCAAAACAACTTACATCCAAAACAATTTGCCCGGTAATTTTTTTTATTCCTTTTTCTTTTAAAACAGCGACCCATTTATTTACAAGGAACAAGGTGTCTTCGGGCTTACGGAAATATTCCGAGTTAAGCGAAGGATCGCCGCTTCCTTTTACAATTAAATCTCCTTCGATAACGCCCGTTGTTTTATCCCAGGTGCCGCTGTATTGTAATTGGGTTTCATACCTGAAATCTTTCCCCAACAACTGAAAAGCTGTTGCCGTGGTAATAATTTTCATGGTGCTTGCGGGAGTGAGGCTTAGTTTTCCGTTGTGTTCGCAAAGTGTATTTCCGGTTTGCGCGTCCAAAACAAAAAGTCCTACCGAAGCGTTTTGTAATTCGATACTTTTTTTTAATTCGGTAATTAAATCGGTAACATTTTGCGAAAAGGAATTTTGCAGAAGAAAAACAAAATATAAAAAAATTATTTTTCTCATTTTTGCTCAGCCACTATATCGGCAATAGACATATCATTTATCATTACATCTTTCAGCGCCGCTTCGCCTTTGCGTACATTTACCAATGCATAAACAACCTGAGCGGTATCAAACTGGCTGTTGCGGTATGTGGTTTCTGCATCGGCGGCCTTGCTTTCTTCCATATAAAAATGATTGAAAGAATATTCAATAGTTACTTTATCATCATACGCATAACGTATCCTTGCTTTTACAAAATCAATATTATCATCTGCCGGAGGTTGGCGTGTAAGATCTTTAATTTTTGCAAAACCGGCGCTGTCTTTTCCTAAATGAACGTATACTATATCGTCACTTTTCCACGAAGTATCGTTGGGCACATCAAATTGATTGGCATCAAAACGAAGGGTAATGTATTTTCCTCTGAAAGGATCGTAGGGATCAACAGGCGCAGTGCGGAATTTGTAAGGTGTGCCGAAGCTTAAAATATTTTCTTTGTCAAGAATCATTTTAGCGGGAACAGCTAATTGTACCAGTGCCACAATAACAAAAATTATGAAAACAGGTTTTTTCATTCAGTTTTTTTTCTTTTTTTAAGCATCAGGTAATTGGTGACAAAAAACCCGGTGCCAACGAGCATAAATAACAGTCCGCGAATAACAAAGCTCATATCGCTGTCGAAAAAGCGGCAAACAATTAATGCCGTAATTGTAAGTAGTCCGTAATTTAAAACTCCGAGATGGTCTGACTTGGCCCCCGAACGAATAGTAAAAATTCCTATAGCCAAAACAAGAATATTAACCAAAATGGCAGGCATAACCGAAGTATTTAACCCGATAAGAAAAATAAGAATGAATAAAACAAAAACAATTTTCATGGGATGAAAATCTTCCGCCTTTTTGCCTTTATTGGTAAAGAAATACATAAACGCCGCAAACAGAGAAAGTAAAACGGAAGCAACAAACTCACGGCTTTCAAAAGGTTCGTTCAGTAAAATACCCGAACTGCTTAAATGTTCCCAAAACCAATGAAAGCTCATCATTAATAAAATATGCATCGTTCCTAAAGAGCCGATTACCAAATATCCGTTAATTTGCCTTTTGGTATGATTGAAGAATTCTGAACTGCCCAGAATATAAAACAAACCGAAGAGACTGATGTAAGCAATGTAAATCAATTCTTCCGAATGCCTGGATAAAGCTCCCAATGAAATGGTGAGCGATATTGGAATAATCCAGTTATGGATAATCAGGTAATTGCTGTCGGGATTTTCCGTGTAAAGTTTGTAATAATGCGGGACTATTAATAAAAGCAACCACCAGTAATGCAGGGATTCTCTGTGATGCGAAAATAATTCAAAACTAAAGTTACTCGCCACCTGGTAATAGGTTATTCCTGCAATAAAAAGAAGCGATGTAATGGATGATTTCATTATATAAATCATCGGGAAACAAAGCAACATCCATGCAAATAAAAAACTCCCCAAATCACCGTGAATGTGATATACCTGGCTGACCAAAGAAATGCTTGCTCCAACCGCAAAAAATAAAAACGAGGTTGAGCTTTCTTTCCATGCAGCGCTGTTTGATTTTTTAAGAAGGGAATAAGCACAACATAATTGCCCTACGATAACAGGAAGGAAAGAGAAAAATACCTTAACGGGCCGCGATAATTCATCCCAATTGTGGGCTATTATCAAAATGATGCCTAGTCCTACGAGGATAGCGCCCAATACTCCGAATACTACAAAAAGCCTGCTTTGCGAACCTACGTTTTTTCCCGCGTAGAAATGTTCTATTCTGCCCGCAATTTCTTCGTCAATTATACCGGCAGTTCTCAACTCGTCCAACTCTTTGGCAATGTTTTTATTCATTCGGGTTTAACGGGTTTGGCAGGCGTTTATTTTCATGAATCTAAATTACAAAGCTTTTTATTCACAGTTCGCAAAAAAATGTATGGTTTATTAACATCTATGCCTAAATTTACCCTCACTAATAAGCTATATGGACATAAAAGCCAATAATCCCGACCTTAAATCGTGGATAGAAGTGAAGCCGGAAAGTGATTTCCCGATACAAAACATTCCTTTCGGAGTGTATAAAGACTCAAAAACAGAGCATAATGTTTGTATTGCCATTGGAGATCATATTATGGATTTGCAAAGGACGCATGAGTCGGGTTATTTTAATAATATTTCGTTGCCTGTAAATGTTTTTGCCAGAGAACACCTTAATCAATTTATTTCATTGGGGAAAGAAATTACAGGATTGGTAAGAAACCGTATTTCTGACTTACTAAATAATGAAAACAAAGAACTACAAGGTCATGCTGAAGATAAAGAAAAAATTTTCAAACTTCAGAAGGTCGTAACGATGCTGTTGCCGATTCAAGTCGGTGACTACACGGATTTTTATTCGAGCATAGACCATGCAACAAACATCGGTAAAATGTTACGTGACCCTGATAATGCTTTACTGCCGAACTGGAAACATATTCCGGTTGGTTATCACGGAAGAGCTTCGTCTATTTGTGTTTCCGGACATAGTTTTCACAGGCCTAAAGGGCAAACAAAAGCCGCTGATGCGGCAGTTCCTTCTTTCGGCCCTACTAAATCGCTGGACTTTGAATTGGAAACCGCTTTTATCATCGGCAAAAAAACGGAGATGGGAGAAAGTATATCTACAGAAAATGCTGATGAGTATATTTTTGGCATGACACTTTTCAATGACTGGAGCGCACGTGATATACAAGCCTGGGAATACGTTCCGCTCGGGCCTTTTTTGGCGAAAAATTTCGCCTCCACAGTTTCTCCGTGGATTGTTACTCTTGAAGCATTAGAGCCATTCCGTGTTGAAGGTTATAAGCAAGAACCAAAAGTTTTGCCATATCTCGAATATAAGGGAAATAAAAATCTTGACATTAATTTAGAAGTTTACATCCAACCCGATAAAGGGCAAGCTGCCCGCGTTTGCGACAGTAACTATAAATTTATGTACTGGACGATGGAACAGCAATTAACGCATCATACAGTTAACGGCTGTAATATTAACGTGGGTGACATGATGGCATCCGGTACAATCAGCGGCTCGGAAAAACACCAATTCGGCTCAATGATGGAATTAACCTGGCGAGGCGCTGATCCGATTAAACTCAGTGATGGCAGCGAACGTAAATTTATAAACGACAACGATACAGTAATTATGCGTGGTTGGTGCAAAAAAGGAAATTTACGTATTGGTTTCGGAGAATGTGCGGCTAAAGTCTTGCCCGCTATTTAATATCTGATCATGTCGCGCCTTACACTTTTCGCAGATGTATTGCTGCCGCTGGCGGTACCTAATTTATATACCTATCGTGTACCTTTTGAGTTAAATGAAAAGGTAAAACCCGGAATACGGGTATTGGTACAATTCGGAAAAAGTAAATTTTACAGCGCGTTGGTAAAAAATGTACATGAAAACCCGCCAACATACACAGCCAAATATGTTGAGGAAGTTTTAGATACAATACCTGTTGTCAATCAAAAGCAATTTGCTTTTTGGGAGTGGATCAGTAATTACTATTTATGTTACCAGGGCGAAGTGATGAACGCGGCGCTTCCTTCCGGATTAAAACTGAACAGCGAAACAAAACTTGTTTTAAACACTGATAGCGATTTTAAAAACGAAACGCAAAGCCTTGCCGATAATGAATATATTTTGTTGGAAGCGTTGGAAACAAGAAACGTGCTTTCTTACAATGAAGCTTCACAGATACTTTCTCTAAAAAATCCGCAAGTTGTTATTAAGCAATTACTTTCTAAAAAACT
Organism: Bacteroidia bacterium; assembly: GCA_035569635.1. Taxonomy (GTDB): domain Bacteria; phylum Bacteroidota; class Bacteroidia; order B-17B0; family Aurantibacillaceae; genus PALSA-968. The sequence goes on from DATMMV010000075.1 coordinate 15,947, forward strand.
TATTTTGTTGTTTGAAGAAGTAAAAGAAAAATATAAACCGAAAATGGTTTCGTATGTGCGGTTAAATAAAGAATATGAAAGTGAGGAAAAACTGAAAGAGCTTTTTGAAACCTTAGAGAAGAAAGCTTTTAAACAAGTGGAAGTTTTGCTTTTTTATTTGAAAGAAAATAAACACGACGAGGGTCAAAGCGAAAATAAATGGATTAAGAAAAGCGCGCTTATAAAACATTTTGATGGTTCTGCTATAAATTCATTGGTAAAGAAAAATATTTTCACACAACAAGAATTTGAAACGGGAAGACTGGAGCAGGATGATACGATTCAATTACAAAAAAAACTTTCGGCCGTTCAAACCAAAGCTTTTGAAGAAATTGAAACAAGTTACAAAGAGCACGATGTTTGTCTGTTGCACGGAGTTACGGGAAGCGGAAAGACAGAAATATACTGCGCTTTAATGGAAGAAACTCTGAAGAGGGGTAAACAAGCCCTGTATCTGGTTCCTGAAATTGCTTTAACCACACAGTTAATCTCACGCGTTAAAAAATATTTTGGCGATAAGGTTGGAGTTTACCATTCGCGATTCTCTGATAACGAAAGGGTAGAAGTGTGGAACTCCGTTTTACCGGGTGGTACAAAGAAAGATGTAATTAACTCATCGCAATACCAAATTATTTTAGGTGCCCGCAGCGCATTGTTTTTACCTTACTCAGATTTAGGTTTGATAATTGTGGATGAGGAACACGATTCTTCTTATAAACAGCAGGACCCCGCGCCCCGCTATCATGCCCGCGATGCGGCTATTTATCTTGCAACACTTCATAAAGCAAAAGTTTTGTTGGGAACGGCTACTCCTTGCATTGAAAGTTACTATAATGCCGAACAAAATAAATATGGCTTTGTAGAATTGAATGAACGTCACGGTGAATCCTCCATGCCGCATATTGAAGTTATAGATACAAAAGCGGCAGGTGCAAAAAAATCGGAGCAGGAAAATATTATCTCGACTCTTTTATTCGAAGAAATTAAAAAAACACTTATTAAAAAGGAGCAAGTAATTTTATTTCAGAATCGCAGGGGATTTGCACCTTATACGGAATGTAATGCCTGTGGCCACGTGCCTTGCTGTGTACAATGCGATGTGTCTTTAATTTATCACAAAGCCACACAAAAATTAACTTGTCATTATTGTGGTTACACAACTAATCCTCCGAAAGCATGTAATGCCTGTGGCAGTACTGATTTACGTTACAAAGGTTTCGGAACACAAAAAATTGAAGAGGAAATTGAGATTATGTTACCTGATGCCAGAATCAAACGTATGGATATGGATTCTACCCGCAGTAAACATGCCTACAAGCAAATTATAGATGATTTTGATGCCGGAGAAATTGATATTCTTACAGGAACACAAATGGTAACAAAAGGTTTGGATTTTGACCATGTAGGGTTAGTAGGAGTTTTGCAGGCCGATCATCTTTTAAGTTATCCGGATTTTCGTTCTTACGAAAGAGCATTTCAGTTAATGACGCAGGTAAGCGGAAGAGCAGGGCGTAAGGAAAAAAAAGGAAAAGTACTGATACAAAGTTCGCAGCCGGAACATCCGGTAATTGATTGGGTTTTGAAACACGATTACAAACAAATGTATAATGCTTTACTTGCCGAGCGTAAAGAATTTTTATACCCACCATTTACGCGTTTATTTAATTTCACTTTTATCTGTAAAGATTACGATTTATTAAACGAAGCCGCGGAAAGTTTTGGCAATGCTTTAAAAAAAATATTCGCCCAACGGGTGCTCGGGCCGGAGTTCCCGATAGTGAGCCGGATTAAGAATGAATACCATAAGCAAATTCTTTTAAAAACAGAAAGAGAATATTCATCCTTAAAAGTGCGGGAGTATTTGCAAAAAATATTTTTCGATTATAAAACTCAAAAAATATTTTCTAAAGTTCGCCTGAAAGCAGATGTGGATCCAAATTAATTTACCTTATTTTTTCAGGAGAAGAGTCAAAATGTCGAAGTAACCTGTACACTATGATTTTAAAATGAAGTAGTCTAAGGATAATGTATTCCAGGCTTGTGGAACAACGAGGAGGAATAAAATCAATAATAAACGGGGTAACACGTACTTTGTATCCCATAATGCTGCATTGATTCCAAAGCCAATCGCAGCAATAATCAAATTAAGCCCTAATAAGTATAAAGCAACATACTCAAAAAGGCCAAAAATCAAAAGGGTTCCACCAATAAGTTCGGTATAACAGGTAAACATTGAAGCCGAAGCAGTAAGAAAATTCGGAATTCCTTTATTTAAAAAACTTGCTTCGAATGTTGCAATAACGTTCTCTAGCTTAACGTTGAAAATTGCATCATATCCCTGAAAGAAGAAAAGACAACCTAAAAAAACTCTTGCTATTAAAACTGCTACAATTTCGTGGTATTGATTAATGATTTCCATTTTTTATTTGCAATTAACTTTAAATACATGCTTTTAACATCTTTTTTCCTGGTTCAAAAAAAGGGATGAACAATGGCTCATCCCTTTTGAAATAATAGTTTTGTTTATAATAATGTTTTACATCTCGCTGCATAACTTAGCCGCTTTGCGGCAATCAGTAGCACACTTTTTGCAATGGTCAGTTGTATACTTATCGCATTCAGTTGCACACTTTTCGCATGCTTTAGCACACTCTGTACATTCACTTTTGGCATTTTCGCTATTTGCAGTCATTGCTTTGTTTGCAGCCTTGCAAGAAGTAATACAATCCTTACAAAGTTGAGCGCAAGTGGCCATTTTAGTATCCTTGTCCTTCGAACACTTGGTTTCACATTTGTCACAAGCTTCAATCGCTTCGTTACAAGCTGCAATACATGCTTTGTATTTATCATTTGTTAATTCACTTTTTACAATTGTTTCATCATTTGATAATGACATTTTTGTTGTTGCCGCTACTGAAATGAATCCAATTGCTGCTAATGCTAAAATTAGTTTTTTCATATTTCTATTTTTTTTAATTGTTAGATGGAACAAAGGTGCGCTCTTTCCTTAATAAGGATGTTATATGTTTTTAAAAAAAAGTTGCATAATTCACACCCTTCGGAAATTGAATAGTAGTTGTTATAATCCGTTATCTTCATTAGAAAGTAAAAGCAGGAATGTACTACTTTGTTGGAAATTCCCTTTCTTTTAATAAATAGCTGCTTCCTTCTGCAATTATGCTAACTTTTAAATTTTCAACCACAATTGGAGCCAATTCCTTCACCTCGGTTATATTGGTTGTACTTATTTTACTTCCATCGATAAGAATAACCATTCCGGATCCAATGCAGTCAGCCTTATTTTCTTCTGAAATAAGTAATGCTGTATCTTCGCCTAATCCAACACCTAAGCAAGAAGGATTTAACGTAACTGCATGCGCTAATCTTGCAAAACGCCCTCTTTTAATGAA